>NZ_JBDSQY010000092.1:0-25834 GCF_039929585.1 Capsulimonas sp. | reverse complement strand
AACGACCGGCACCCAGTCGGGAATAAAATCCAGTGGACTGATGGCGTAAACAATTGCGGCGACGAGCGCGCTTTTGGCGACCGGCGACACGCGGCGGTCGGTGAACAGCGCTTTCATCATTTTTATGTATCGCGGCGCGTCAGCAACCATACGGCCTGCGGATCGCAAGCCTCCGGCCCGGCGTGTCACGTTGAACATCTTCCAGAGTTGTGTGACTAAGTTCATCAAGGTCTCCTTCGTCCAATCCCCAGCTTACTCTTTTATAACGTAGATATACCCAGATATGTTCCGTGAATTCCCGAATGGACTCCAGAAACGAGCGCCAAAGCTCCGATCAAAACCGATTATTATCACAATTATGGCGTACTCACGCGTTTACTGTACCACAGATTGCCCCAATCCGCTTTAGGAATCTTGTCCGGCCGAAAAATAGGCGGTTTCGGCCGGACGAAATTCTTACGCCTCCACGGTTTCCTGCCGCTCCACCAGGAACGTCTTCTGGGCGCTGAACGGCGGTTCGCCGTCCGCAGGCTGAAGGTGGACATAGGCGCCGTCGGGCAGCAGCTGGTGCGCGTTGCGCGTGTCCTTGAGGTATCGCTCCAGAACTTGCTCGCGCACGTGCTTCTTTAGCCCAGCGTCCTCCACCGGGAAGAGCACCTCAACGCGGCGCTCTAAGTTCCGGCGCATCAGGTCCGCGCTGCCCATGTAGATTTGCGTATTCCCGCCATTGTAGAAGTAATAAACCCGCGAGTGCTCCAGGAAACGTCCGACGACCGAGACCACGCGGATGTTTTCGGAGACGCCGACCACGCCGGGGCGCAGGCAGCAGACGCCCCGCACGATCAGGTCGATCTTGACCCCCGCCTGTGCGGCGGCGTAGAGGGCGCGGATGATCGGTTCGTCGGTCAGCGTGTTTGTTTTGAAGATCAGGCGGGCGGGGCGGCCCCGGCGTGCGTGCGACGCCTCACGCTCGATCATCTGGATGAAGCGCTCGCGCATGTTCACCGGCGCGACCAGCAGCTTGCGGTACTTGGTCTGGCGGGAATATCCTGTCAGGACATTGAACAGCTCGGAGATATCGGCGCAAATGTCCGGGCGGGCCGTAAAGTACGACATATCCGTATAAATGCGCGCGGTGATGGGATTATAATTGCCGGTGCCCAGGTGTACGTAACGGCGCAGCTTGCCGTCCTTTTCCTTGCGGACGACGAGGGCGAGCTTGCAGTGCGTTTTGAGGCCGACCAGGCCGTAGACGACGTGGACTCCGGAGTCTTCCAAAGCGCGCGCCCACTCGATGTTGTTCTCTTCGTCGAAGCGCGCCTTCAATTCTACGAGAACGGCGACCTGGGTGTCGTCGTCGCGCGATTCGGCGAGCAGTTTGACAATTGGCGAGTTGCCGCCGACCCGGTAGAGTGTCTGCTTGATCGCGAGCACGCCTGGGTCCTTGGCGCCGGTCTCGACAAAGTCGATGATCGGGGTGAACGAATCGTAAGGGTGGTGCAGCAGCAAGTCTTGAGAGCCGATGATGTCCAGGATCTCCTTGGGGCGATTCTGAAGCTCTTTCGGGATGGCGGGGATCAGCGGTGGGTCTTTGAGCTCCGGCCGGGAAAGCTTCCAGATCTGCATCAGGTCCGAGAGACCGAGGGCGCCTTCGATTGTGTAGACGTCTTCTTTGTCGACCAGCAGGTTTTCAATCAGCAGCGTGCGCAGCCGCGTCGGCATGGACGCGTTGACTTCCAGTCGGCAGACATCGCCGAACTGGCGCGCGTGCAGGCCACGCTCGACCGTTTCCAGCAGGTCTGACGCTTCGTCCTCTTGGATCTCGATATCCGCGTCGCGTGTGACCCGGAACGGATGGCTTTCGATGACTTGCAGGCCGGGAAAGAGCATCTGCAAGTTGGCGGCGAGCACCTGCTCCAGCCAGACGAAATGCTGATCTTCATTTCCCTCACTGGGCGGCGGGCAAGGGACCAGACGCGGCAGCACTCCCGGCACCTTCATACGCGCGAACTTTTCGCCGACGATCGGATCGCGCACCACGACGGCGAGGTTCAGGCTCAGGTTGGAGATATGTGGGAACGGGTGCCCCGGACCAAGCGCAAGCGGGGTGAGGACGGGGAAGACTTCCTCGCGGAAATAATCGCGCAGCGACTTGACCTGTCCACGTGTCAACTGGCTGTAATCCAGGATATGGATTCCATGGTTTTCCATCTCCGGCTCCAGCGTCTTGTGGAAGTAACCAGCGGCGCCTTGCAGCATGGGGCCGACCTTGGAGCGGAGAACGGACAGCTGCTCGGCGGGCGTCATTCCGTCGGGCGTCAAATCTCCCATCCCGACCGCGACTTGCTGAAGCAGACCCGAAACGCGGATCATGTAATATTCATCGAGATTGGAGTGCCCGATGGCGATAAACTTGACCCGCTCCAGCAGGGGATGCTCCGGATCGGCGGCCTCACTGAAAACACGCTCGTTGAACGCGAGCCACGAAAGCTCCCGGTTCAAGTAGAGAGCGGGATCGTTCAGGCTGAGCGAGGATTCGATCGGCTCGGGCAGGGTGGCGGCGTCGGTCGCGGTGGCCTCGCCGACGACTTCCGGGTCCACTTCGTGGACCGAATCGGGTTCCGGAATATCATCGTCGTCGACGCCGGCGTCCGCGAGATCGATCGGGTCGAAATCTTCTTCGTAGGGATGCTGTGCGGAGATTTCGTCCTGGACGGAGGCGTGACCCATCAGAGAATTATGCTCCTCGGGGATCGCGGCGGTAGGGTCATTCATACAAATCAGTTCCTCTGTTTGTTCTGTTCGCTTGAAAATTTAGAAAATCCTGCCGTTTTACGGAAATCTCAGGAAATCCAGCCTGCTTTGTGGAACTGCGTGTTATGACGGACGCCGCACGTTTTTTCGCCGACAGTCTCAATCCCTTGCTCATCATTTGCCTTGTCGGTACGGGGTTCGCGTCTCGCGCGCGATTTTCCATCTTCAAATATTGGGCCGCCTGCGTCCTCGGGATCGGCGCGGCGGTCATCCTGGCGGAATCAGGGAAGTATTTCGTGGTTTGGCCAGGACATCCCTCCTTTCCGAGCGGACATGAATCGTTCGCCATCTCCGCCTCCGTCGGTCTCGCGGCGGCGGATCGCCGCTGGCTCTGGGCCGTAATCCCAATCTGTCTCCTGATGGCCTGGTCGCTTGTGGTCGCCGGATACCACCATCCCATCGACGTTGCGGGCGCGGCCGTCATCGCGCCATGGCCTCCGCTCGCCGTTTTCCGGTTCCTTCGCCGCCGCTCCTCCACACCCCTTTGACTTTGGCGCCGCATTTGCTTTATAATATATGAATATCAAGGCGCGACCGAACGCGCCGTCGCCTATTTGGCCTGGGAATGAGCAAGTACGAAATGAACTGCGACTGCGCGTTTTTTATCGGCGCGGACCACAAGATCTGTCAGGATTACGCACTGAGCAAGACCGACGAAGAAACCTGCGCCGTCGTGATCTCCGATGGATGTTCTTCGTCGCCAGATACGGATATCGGCGCCCGGCTTCTGGTCAAGGCGGCCGCCGGCAGCCTGTCGCTGATCGAAATCGGGCACAACGCGCTCCCCGGCCTGGACCGTTACCACCAGCAGACCCTGCGCATCGCCGCGCTTGGCTGCAACGTGATCCGGCTTGATCCCGCCTGTCTCGACGCCACGCTGATCACGATCAAGGCGAACGCCGATGGGTTTGTCATCAGCTGCTACGGCGACGGCGTGTTCGCGCTGCTGCGGCGCGATGGGATCGCGGAGATCGTCTCCATCGACTTCGCCGACGGTTACCCACGCTACTTAAGCTATCTGCTCCATCCGGAGCGGCACGACGAGTTCGAAGCCTGGACCTCCAACGTCAAGCACGTCACGCATCAGTATCTGCCGCACGGCGCTACCGAGCGCCAGATCCGCCGGTCGGATGAAGCGATCGAGTTCCACTACGGCTCCAGCGCCGAATACCTCTTCGTCGTCGCGATCTCCGACGGCATCTTCTCCTTCACCGAAGCCACCCAGGCCGGCTCCTCGCAGCCCGGCCGCCTGCTCCCGATCGAAGAAGTCCTCACCCCACTACTTGACTTCAAAAACGCCAGCGGCGAGTTCGTCCAGCGCCGCATGCAAGCCTTCCTCCGCACCTGCGCCATCCGAAGATGGCGCCACAGCGACGACCTCGCCGTGGCGGCGATCTATCTGGGCGATTGAACCGCTAATCTTTCGGTGCAATGAGCTTTCGAGTTTCTTCTAAAATCGACTGCGTCAGCGCGGGATCGTTGACGGCGCGGGCGAGGGTGACGGCGCCGACGAGGGCGCTCAGCGCCCCGAGGGACCATGCGTGGGCGGCGGGGTCGCCGCCGGCGGCTTGGGCGAGGAGGGCGGCGTTGTCGCGCAGATGCCGCGTCACCAGGGATTGGATTTCTGCATTGGCGCGCCTTACATCCCCGGCGAGCGCGCAGAGTCCGCAGCCGAGTTCTGGGTTTGCGATGTGATCGGGGTGGAAGTACGCGTCGACGATCTCCGCGACGGTGGGGTCTTTTTCAAAACCGATCCGCTCGTCGATCTGCAGTTCTCCGTCCAGCAGCGCCCGTTCTGTCGCGGCCTCAGTCAGCGCCGCGCGTGACGGGAAGCAGTTATCAATCACCTCCGGTGCCAATCCCAATTCGTCCGCCAAGCTGGCGCCCGTGAGGCTGTCCAGCCCCGCTTTGCGAATTCGGATTGCGGCCGCCTCCAGAATGCGCTCCCGGCTATTCACCTTCTCCATTTGCGAATAATTCATCCTGTCATTGTACCTCGGCGCTTTTTCGGCTGTCGGGGTTCTGCTGGGAGATATTGGTTCTTAGCGCCTCACGAACGACCCCCAGCAACACGGGGATCGGTAGCCACACGGAGAGCAGTCGATACAGCAGCGTGACACCCAGCGCGTCCGCTGGGCGCATTCCTCCGAGGCGGTGAAACGTGACCGTCATCGCCCCTTCGAAGAACCCCAGTCCCCCCGGCAGCAAAGAGACAATCGCGGCCAGGTTGCCGCCGACATAGCCCGCCGTGGCCGCCGCAGGCGCGAGCGTGAAGTGGAAAGCGCGTGCGGCGCAGAGCAGTGTGCCGACTTCGGCGACGTGCATCAGCAGCGCGACGGCGCAGGAGGCGGCAAGCGGGCCGGGGCGCGCGGTCATGGCGGTCCAGCGGGTGTGGAACCCGGACACGGAGGCGCCGGCGCTTTGCGCCATCGCCTGGGGATTGGGACGGCGCAGCAGTGTCATGGTCCGGAGTGTCCAGCGTTCGGCGAGGCGCTCCAGACGCTCCTGGGAGCGGAGCGCCGCCAAAGCGAAGGCCGCGCCGATAGCGATGATTAAAATGGCGGGAAGCAGCACCCGAGGGTGAAGCTCGGCTGCATCGCCAGAATGGACGAGCGAGAGCAAGGCGGCGAGGGCAAGCGCGAAGAAGCTGGCGTAATCGGCCACATAGAATCCGGCGGCGGCGGTTTGCGCGGCCCCGGCTGAGACGGAGCGGCGGCGTAGCAGCACGACGAGGGTGGCGAGGCCAGCGACGGCGGGGCCTGGCAGACAGCGGTTGGCGAACATAAACGCGAAGGCGACAAAGACTAAATAAGCGAACCCCGCGCGCTCCTCGCAGGCGCGGATGGCGACGCCCAAAATCGCGGCGACGCAGCAGTAGACGCCGACCTGGCAGAGAATAGCGGCGAGAACCCAGCGCCAATCGAGATGGGCGAGAGACCCGCGCAGCGCGCCGGCTTCTTGGAATGTCGGGGCGAGCGCGGCGCCGATGGCGGCGAGGACAAGGCTGCCGATGAGGATGCGGGCCCAGGGCGTACGGTTCGGAGTGGGAGCGGACGCATCGCCGCCGGGGTGGTTCATACCAGTGATTATGACATTTTTCACCCCTTTGGGAACGGACCAAGGGGCGCGATGCGCTATCCAATGCATGAAGATCGTTCTCACTCTGGCGGCGCTGGGCATTGCCGCCATCGCCGCGCCCGCCTTCGGCTCTCATAAGACGGCGCCCGCGCCCACCGCTCCCGAGGGGAAAATCGTCCGTGTCGCCGAGAGCACATCGCTCGTTCGTAACAAGAAGAAGTTATCCAGCCGCGATTTTCTCGTCTACGAACCTGCGGGTTACGATGACGTGGAAAATGCGAACCGGCGCTATCCCGTCATTTACCTGCTGCACGGATCGCCGGGAAACCCCTCGAACTTTCTGAACTTCGGTCATTGGCCGCAATTGATCGAGCAGGCGGCCAAGCTAGGCGACTGCGCGCAGGCGATCCTGGTGATGCCTGACGGCAATTACGAGGGGGGAAAGTACGGGGACTCGGAGTGGGTAAACTCTGCTGACGGGCTGGACCGCTATGAAGACTATATCGCCACGCAGATGGTGGGATGGGCGGACGGCAATCTGCGCACCCAGGCGGACGCAAAAGACCGGATTTTGTGCGGAGTCTCGGAAGGCGGGTTTGGCGCCGTCAATATCGGCTTGCACCACCCGGAGGTCTTTGGCAAGGTGATCGCGATCTCGGGATACTATCACAACGACGGGAGCGGCTGGGCGCGTGAGGTAATGGGACGCGATCCTGCGTACCTGCGCGCGAACTCGCCCCTTGATTATCTTTCCGGGCTGGACGCAGGCGTGAAATCGGTCGCCGCATGGAAGAAGAGCGTGTTTTATCTGGGCGCGGGAGACGATGAAGGCCGCTATGTCGACGAGACTCGGGCGCTGGCGACCCGGCTGGGGGTGCTTGGGATTCCTCGGACGCTGAGCGTCCTGGATGGACGCCACGGCTGGACACTCTGGAATCCATTGTTTCTTGGCGCCTTGAAGACCATGCTTCCTCCGGAGAACGCCGCCGCCGGATCGAGCGCGTTGTGAACATATGGCGAAACTTGAAGCCCCCCCAGCGGCGTCGTCTCCAATGGATTGCGATCCCTGCGGCGATTGTCGTCCTGGGGGTGGGGCTCTGGCGGCTCGACTGGGTAAGACAGAATGTGCAGATCCAGTGGCTGGCGGTTACTGGACGGGCGTGGCGCGTGCGCGGTCAGGTACATACCGTTTCTATTTTGAGCCCTGCATTGGGTGAACACCGCAGCGCCATTGTCTATACGCCGCCTGGATACGATGCGCCGGAGAACGAAACGCGGCGCTATCCGGTGCTTTACCTGCTGCACGGCGCGCCGGGCGGACCGGACGACTGGCTGACCTATGGACGCGCGCCTGAGGTGGAAGAACGGCTTATAGAGCAGCGCAAGATCAGTCCGACAATCATCGTTTGCCCGGACGGCGACGGCGACGGTTACATGGGCGATTCCGAGTACATCGACGCGCCCGTCTCGCGAAGCGGCCGCGGACCGGGGAAGCAAGTCGGAACGTTTATCGTGCGCGACCTTCCTTCGTGGATCGACGCGCATTATCGAACGATCGCCAGTCCGAAGGCCCGCATTCTTGGCGGCGTGTCTACCGGAGGGTACGGCGCAGTCAACCTGGCGCTGACCCATCCCGGAGTTTTCAATACCGTCTTTTCGTTCTCCGGGTACTATACCGCCACTCAGAGTGGCTGGGCGCGCCCCGTGTGGGGATACCACCCAAGCGCGGCGCGTCTGAGCGCGCAGAGCCCGCAGGACTACGTCACCGGCCCGCGCGCCGATTGGAGCGGAATGTGGATTTATCTGGGGGACGGCCGGAACGAACGCGGATCATACGCGGCGGAAGGTGATGCATTCGCCGCAAGACTGCAAAGCGCGGGCATCGCCTGCGACCATGTCGAGACGCCGGGCAGCCATTCCTGGGACCTGTGGCGGCCACAGCTGCGCGATGCGCTGATACGCGCGAGTGGACGGCTTGATGGGTTTGGGAACGGCGCCAGTACTTGAGGAACATGATGCTTGTGGGAAGCAAAGGCGCTTCAGTGGACGAAGAACTGATGGCGGCGCCTCAGAATTCCGGTTCGTCGACCGTGCGTCGGCTGCGCGCTCTTGCGGCGCCGCTGCTGGCGTACGCGGTGGCGGCGCTCGGGCTGCTGAATTTGTGGTCCGCGCTGCTCGCGCACGGTCCGGGGCGGGCGGCGTTTCTGCGCGACACGGTTCACATGCCGCTCGTGATCGAGCATGGCGCGCGTGCGCTCACGACTCTCTTTGGCCTGGGCCTGCTCATGCTGGCGCGCTCGCTGCTGCGCCGCAAGCGCCAGGCGTGGAGTATTACGGTGCTGCTTGTGACGGTGACGCCGTTTCTTCATCTCGCCAAGGGGTTGGACTGGGAGGAAGCCGCGATCTGTCTGGCGATCCTGACCGGTCTGCTCACGCACCGAACGTCGTTTTATGCGGAGAACGACCGCCCCTCGGCGCGCCAGGGCGTGCTTGGCGCGCTGGGAATGCTGGCCTTTGCCCTGGTCTACGGGCCGCTCGGCGTGCTCGCGCTGCGGCGCCAATTTCTGCCGGAGCCGGACCTGGGGCGCGCAGTTGCGCAGTGCTCGCACCTGCTGTTCTACCTGCCGCAGAACGCCGTCGTTCACCCGGTGACGCATCGCGCGATCTGGTTCGAAAACTCCCTGGCCTACATTTCGGCCTTTGCGCTCGCCTACGCAGTGTTTATGGTGCTGCGTCCCGTGTTGCCGCGGGATGTGATCGGGGTGCGTGAGCGCGCCCAGGTGCGTGAGATGCTAAGCGGCTGGGGCGCTCCGCCGCTTTCGTACTATGCGCTGCTGCCGGACAAACATTATCTCTTTGACGCCGAAAATGCCCAGCCCCAATGGGCCGTCTCTTACTGCCTGGTCGGGAGGCACGCGCTGGCGCTGGGCGATCCGCTGGGAGACCCTGCCTATGGAGCGCGAGCCGTTCAGGAGTTTGTGGCGCTCTGCGCCCGCTATGACTGGTCGCCGTCGTTCTATCAGGTGACGGGCCGGTATCTGGAGGAGTATCGCGCCGTCGGTCTGAAGCCGTTCAAGATCGGCGAGGACGCCGTGATCGACCTGCCGTCCTTTTCGCTCAAGGGAAAGGCGTTTCAGGATCTGCGTACAGCGCTTAACAAGATGAGCAAAGGCGGTGTCGCGCTGGAAGAGTACGACACAAACGGCTCCCTCGACCCGGAGACTTTAACGCAATTGGCGGATATCACCGAGGAGTGGCTGAGCGCGCACAAAGGCGAGGAAAAGGGATTTGCGATGGGGCAGTTCGCGCCGGAAAGCGATCTCTTCCATGATAGCCGTCTCTTCCTTGCGCGCGACGCCGCCACGAGGCGCGTCCTCGCCTTCGTGACATTTGTCCCGATCTACGGCGGCGCCAATGCCGTGAGCTCGAATGGCGTCACCGGCTGGGGCCTGGATCTGATGCGGCGGCGCGGCGAATCGCCCAATGGCGTGATGGAGTTTTTGATCGCCTCAGCGGCGGCGGCGTTCCAGCAGGAAGACGCATGCGTGATGAGCCTTGGGCTTTCTCCGATGGCTGACTCCGATCTGGACGATGCGGACGGCGAAAGCGAATGGCTCGCGCGCCTGCGCGCCTTGATCTTCGATAAGTTCAATCAGTTCTACAACTTCAAGGGGCTGAACGCATTCAAGTCCAAGTTCGCGCCGCAATGGCAGTCCCGTTATCTGGTTTATCCGGCCGCGCACTCCATCGGCGCCACCATCTACGCCGCCGGCCGCGCGCACAACCTCTCCGGCCGTTTCGGCGTCGTCGAACAATGGGTTCGGAAAATCTCATTATCCCGGGAGCGCCAAAAATGACCCCATTTGCCCATCTCCGCGTCGAAGGCGTCTATACCGGCGCCGTCCGCGTGATCGACAAAGGGCGCGGCGCCGTCGTTTCCGAACCTCAGTCCGAAATCCTATGCGCTTTGGACGGAATCGTGGGAGACCGTCACTTCGGGTTCACCAAGTCCGCCGGAGTGCGTGAAAGGGCGTTTCACTCCAAAGGAACGCCGATCTGGAACCCGCGCACATGGTCCGCCGTGTCTGTCGAGGAACTTGCCGAAATTGCGGCCTCCATGAGCGTCGCCGAAGTCAAAGCCGAATGGCTGGGCGCCAATCTCCTCTTCAGCGGCGTTGAGAATCTGACCCTCCTGCCGCCCCTCACCCGTCTCGTCTTCTCCAGTGGCGCCGTGCTTCTCGTCTACGGAGAAAACCTCCCATGCGTTGGCCCAGCGAATGTGATTAAAAAGCTTGGGACATCCTTGAACGCCGCCTCGTCAAAGACTTTCGGGAAGGCGGCTGCGAAGAAACGGGGATTGGTGGGGTGGGTGGAGCGAGCAGGTGGGATCCGCCCGGGAGATACGGTGGAGGCGCATTTGCCTTAACCCAGGCGTTTTGTGCAAAAGAGCGGACGATTTGTGCATTGATGGTGGGGCCGTGATCTGTTACACTCTCATCAACCGCCGCCGTTGGACTACAGACGCAGCCGCTTGCGGTATTCCCCGGGCGGCAATCCGGCGGCGGAGCGGAATTGACGCGTGAAATAGTGAACGCTTTCGTAGCCGAGCCGATCGGCGATCTGTTTGAGGGGAAGATCAGTTTCGCGCAGCATCGCACGCGCCCGGATCAAACGCGATTCGAGGACAAATTGGTACGGGGACATTCCCGTCGCTTCTTTGAAACGGCGGCGCAGGGCGCTTTGGCCGACACCGTATTCGCGCGCGATTTGCTCGCAGTCGGGCGCGAATACGGTGGATTGGGAGAGCCGATCGATTACCTGAGTCATCCAATCTACATTCTTAGCCTCCTGTGCGCGGGCGCCGGCCATCTCGATCAGAAGGGCCTCCAGCGCATTGATGGCGCGGAGGCGTCCCCATCGATCCGTCTGCAAAGAAAGTGCGATCAACGCGTCGAATCGTACGGCGTAGTCGTCGCCGACCGGCGGTCGCTGGGGGGCGAATGACCAGAGGCCATCTGCGATCCAGCGATTCACCAGAGGCCCCTGGAAACCCACATGTCGGTGGAACCAGGAGCTAAAACCCGGAGCCGCCTGGAATCGCAGGCGCGGGCCGGGAAACGCCGGGAAGAACCATGGTCCCTCCAATATGTGTTCACGGTCGTCGTAAGCGAGCCACACGCCCCCGCTGTCGATATATTGCAGCGTGTAATAGCCGTCGAGGTGTTTATCCTTGACCATGCGGCAGCGTTCGTCACGAGTCGATGCGAAGAAGAAAAGCGTATCGTTCATGTGAAGGTAACCACCTAATCGTGTGTTGTCTTTACAAGTATCACTATCTATTATAGTTCTGTTTTGCGTCAGTCACAGTAATCGGAGGAAAAAATATGTCCAATCACATCAGCGATGAACAATGGAAGCAGTATCGGGAGCAGGGCTACTTAAAGCTGGGAAGGGTGCTTAACGAGAACGAACTGACCGAGCTTCGTGACCGGATCGACGGGATCATGCTGGGCAGCGCGGACGTTCCGTATGACCGGCTGCTCATGCAGCTCGACAGCGACACCGGCAGCTATGAGGGCGCCGGCGTCCAGAGCCTTGGCTCGAAGGGATCGACGCTCAATTATCGTAAGATCCAGGAACTTGAGCATGACCCTGTCTTTCACGCGTATGTGGAGCGGCCTATCTTCCGTGAGATCTCTCGCCGAGTTTCCGGCTCCGTTCCCGTCTCCTGCTTTCGCGCAATGTTCATGAACAAGCCTGCCCATCGTGGGACCCTGCTGCCCTGGCATCAAGACGCCTGGACGGATCTGGATAAGCAGCCGGAGATCACTTTGTGGACGGCGCTCGATCCGGCGACCGTGGCGAATGGATGCGTGCAGGTCATCCCAGGCAGCCACCGACTGGGCCGGATCAACGCGGGCCATCATTCCGGATTTCTCTCTGAGGAGCAAGTGGCGGAGCATTGCGATCCGGCGCGCATCGTCTATTTGGAGATGGAGCCGGGCGAGGCCGTTCTGCTCCATAACTGGCTGCTGCACCGATCGGATACGAACTCCACGCCGCAGTCTCGGCGCGCGTTCAGTGTATGCTATATGGACGGTGATACTGTGGCGTCGAGCGGCTCGCATTTCACGCCCCTCTGGAACGGTGAAGCGGCTTGACGGCAAAGAGGCTCCCATCAGATATCTCTATCCAAATGGGAGCCTCTATTAGAAAAGGACAGAAGCGAACGGGACTACTTGTCGCCGTTGTTCTTGCCGGGTTTGTTCTTCCCAGGCGCGGCGGCCGGGCCACGGCGCTGGGCCTGGCTGCGGGACGTGCGGGTCGGAGTGCGGCGGTCGGTCGGGACCGTGGGCGCTTCGCGCTTGGTTTCGCGCTTGTAGGTTCCCAGGACCAGGTCCGCCAGCGGCAGGATCACGTTCAGGTTCTTCTGCATATGGACGTGGTGGATGCGGTGATGCTCGCGGATGAAGCGGTACACAGCCCACTTCTCAAACGGGCGCTGGTTCGGAACGTGCATGCACCAGTGGAAGTACTCGTAGACGCCGTAGTAGACGGCGATGGCGGCCAGACCGCCCCAGAGCGAGCTCGTATGGGTCAGCGCGGCGACGCCGTAGATAATCGGGAAGTGGACTCCGAGGAAGAGGATCAGCGCCCACCAGTCCATCGCGACATGCTCGGGCTCTTTGCCTTCGGCCACGTAGTAGGTGTGATCGCCCTTGTAAATCTGGTGGTGTGTCAGCGTGTGGGAGTTGAAGGTACGGCGAATCAGCTTCGGCGTGTGGAACAGGTACTTGTGGAACCACCACTCGAAAAAGCTTGCGTACAAAATCCAGGCAAAGAACGCCAGGATCTCCTGGGTGATGTTAAAGTTTACCAGCCTATTTTCCTCGTTTCTTCCAACCGCCGATGTTGTATTGCCTACTCATAGACGGATGTTTGTTCCGTTCAGTTCCCGGCAACTCAAAAAACCACAGCGTCGGCGACAATCGGGAAGACAACGGAATGGTTAGCGCAACAGTAGCGGTCTACCTTCAAGGGTTGCTTGCAAAGAAGCAAAATGGTTCCGAGGCAGGGATTCGAACCCCAATAAAGAGCACCAAAAACTCTTGTCCTGCCATTGAACGACCTCGGAATATGTGTGACATTATAACCGGAGGGAGAGCGTTTGTCAATAATCATCGCCTGCGAAACGCGCTTTGCCCTGGTAAATTTGCCGGCTCACCCTCAATCTTCGGCATCTTCGCGATGAAAATGCAGGCAGGAATTGGGGATGCGTGGGGCGAACGGTGCATATTATGAGCGAAACTCGAAAAGTACAATTGAATTACCCGCTGGACCGGATTTCCGAGCCGGTGATCACACGGCTGGTGACGGATTACGATCTTTCCCCGAATCTGATCCGTGCGGATGTTGAGGCCGGCAAGGGTGGCTGGATGGTCGCGGAACTGACCGGAGAGACGGAAGTAATCGACCGCGCCGTGGAGTGGGTCCGCGCGCTGGGCGTTGGGGTGACGGAAGCTCCGTAAGCCCTATGTTTCGCATTCTGATACGCGCTCGTCTGCGGATGCTCGTCAACTCCGCAAGCTCCGCTCCGCGCTGGCATAAGCTGATGGTGGTATGGCTGACCCTGTTCGGTCTGCTGATCTTCGCCACCATCGGCCTTGCCTGCGCGGCGCTGGTGCTGCTGATGCAGGGCGCCGCCGCCCGTCATGGCGCGCTGAACCCCGCCGCCGCGCAATTGACGGGACACGTCTACCAATACCTCTTTTTCTTCCTGCTTGCGGGTTCCGTGCCGTTTGTCGCCTCGTCGCTTTTTCAGGACAACGATCTCCCGCTTCTCCTCACGACCCCGGTTTCACCATTTGCCGTGGTCGCCGCCAAGCTCGTCGATTCGATCTTCGCCAATTCCGCGCAGTTTATGGTCCTCGGCGTTCCCGTCTTGATCGGCGTCGGCTGGGGGATCGGTCTGTCGGCGTCGGGATGGGGCTGGTTTATCGCCTCGCTCGCGCTGCTGCTGATCTTTACGCCGGCGTTCACAGGTTCGCTGCTGCTGGTGCTGGCGCGGATCCTGGGCGTCAAACGGGTTCGGTTCGTGGTCATGGCGGTGAGCGTCGCGCTTGCGCTCGGCATTACGCTTCTTGCGGTGGCGGGGACGAGCCGGGCCACGCAGTCCGGCGCGCTGGATGTGGGACGGATGCGCTCGGCGCTCACGGGAGCGGCGACCGGCTCTGGGACCCCTGCTTCGCAGTGGAGCGGCGCGCAGGCGCAGGTTCAGGCGCTGAGCAAGGGACAATCGGAATCGGGACAAAGCTGGCTGCCGTCGACGTGGGCGTGCGCTGCCGCGATCGACGCCGCCGGCGGCCGACCGCTTGGTCCTGAGGGACGCCGGGGGCTTCTCTCGCTCGCGTTGGCGACCGTGCTGATGATCGCTTTCTGCATCGCTGTCGGCGGTAAGGTCGTGTCGTCCGAGGACATTCTCGAACAGCAGGATCTCAATCAAGTCGGGCGCGGCATCCGTCGCCGACAGGGACCGCCGCCGCCAGGACTCTCGCCGGCGATGACCGGTCTGATCGTGAAAGATTTTCTTTACATCGGCCGGGATACCATCTTGATCGGACAGATCGGCACCACGCTGATCCTCTTCTTTGTCCCGTTCGTGCTGAAATGGACCCAGCCGTCGGCGACGCCGGGAGAGGATATGTACGGTCCTCTGGCGATGCTGATGATTGCGCTCGTGGTCTACATGGTGACAAGCATCATCGGCCTTTCGACCGTGGGGCTGGAAGGCAAGGGCGCGTGGATGGTGCTTGCCGGGCCGCTGACGCGCCGGGACTTCCTGGTCGCCAAGTGGATCGTCTCATTCGTGATGTCGGTCGCCATTGTCGCAGTCATGGTTGTGATCGCGGCGCTCGCCTTCGGATGGTCCGTCGGGGTTGCGGCGCTCGCCTTCGGAATCTTCACCTTCGCCTGTTTCGGCCTGTCGGGCCTGGGTGTCGGCCTTGCCGGCATCTTCCCGCGCTTTCTCTACGACAATCCCGCCCACCGTGCGAGCGTCTGGGCCATGGTGCTGGGCTTCGTCCTCGCCACCTGCTACGTCGTCTGCTGCGGCCTGCTCGCCGCCGGTGTCTATGTCGGCCTCGCGCAGCATCTGCTCACACACAACGCCCTCTTCGCTGTCGCAGCCATCATCTTCGTAGCCATTTCCCTGGGAACCGGTTACGCGCCAATCGCCCTCGCCGCCAAACGGCTTGGGCGATACGAGTGGGAGCATTAACGAGCTTTCGATCGCTTTATGGAATATGGGCGACAGCAAAAAAGACCCATGGGCGCTTGCCCATGGGTCTTTTTTGATCTCAATCTCTCTTAGCTATTGACGCCTTCTTTGAGCGGCGGCTTTTCCTGTCCGTAGAACTGAGCCGCGTCCACGTCTTCCGCGCGCAGATCGGCGTGCTGTGGAAGGGTGGCGCCGGGAACTTGTCCCGGCGGCGTGTGCAGGATCAAATCTTCTTCAACGGCGGCGATGTTGTCCCCGTCGATGTGGCGCTCCGCATCGTACTTTTCCGCCGACGTTATTTGCCGCGCGGCGTCGAACTTGCGATAGCTGTCCTCCAGCACTTCCGGCTGCGTGGTTTCATCCGACATCAAAAAATCACTCCATAACCTGCGCGGGATCGGCAACCCCCGAAGCCGGCCCCGCACAAGCGCTCCCGTACGTTACAGATTTGTTCTACCCTGTGTTATTGCAGTATAAACACGCAGGGCGAGATTATTTTGCGACGCCGTAAGTAAATGTCTTGATGACGGGTTTCCCGCCCTTGGAGACGACGGCGTACACTGTCACGCGCCACGGTCCGGCCATGGAGAAGCTGGGCTGGGCCGTGTAAGTTCCATCGCCGCGATCGGTGAACGCGATCTGGCTGGTTCCCATATCCATGCTGGTCATCGCCACGGAGCCTGTGACGACGGCGCCTTGGACGGACGCGCCACCCCTGTCCGTGAGCGTGACGGTCATGAGGTTTTTCTGACGCGCCTTGGGCGGCGCGGGCGCGATCGCCGCCGAGATCTTCGCGATCGTGACGGCGGCCGGTGCTGCCGGCGTGGGAGCCGCCGGCTCCGGTGTGGCCTCGGGAGCGGGTGTGACGGGCGCTGCCGGTTCCGGAGCGGCGACCGGGGCGAGGGGCTCCGGCGTGGGCGGCGTGACCGTGTGATCCATACCCGGCATTGCTGTATGATCCATGCCCGGCATGGGTGCTCCGCCGGATTGGTCCATCTCCGGCATGGTATCGGCCGGCGCTGTGTCCATCTTGTTCATTTTGATGCGCGAGGGCCGCAGTCGGAAGAACACCTGGAATGAAACAGGCGAGCCGCCGCCGTAGAACGGATCGAGCGCCGAGGGCTTGGTGTTGAGGGTGACGGCCGCGCCAAGGCCCGTGTCGATGCCCTTGCCGTGTGTCAGGTCACGGACGTATCCGGCGGTGTATGCGCCCAGATTGAATTTGCGTTCATGAAGCGATTCGTCAGGAATGACGAGTTCGTGGCCGGACTTCTGGATATTCTCGATTCGACTAAAGACTGTATCGGCGCCGCGCTGATAATCCGCTTCGAACAGATACGAGTTCGTTTGGCCCTCGCCCTCCAGATCGTTGCGTCCCCAGACCAGCGCCGTGGTAAAGTTCGAGTCTTCTCCCAAAGGCTTGTTGTAAAGCCAGGACGCCGTGGTGCGGTGCTGGTTCGACCCATCGCCCTCGGCGTTCTTCACGAACCCGTAGGACACCTGGTAGGCGTTGTTCTTATCGGAGTTGTACGAGAAGCGGCCGCTGTACGAATCCCAGCGCGGCGTGTCGAAATCGTAGCGGTTTTCGTCGGGTTCACGGCCGGTAAAGACGCTTCCTTCAAATTTCATCTTGCCGCCCAGATTTAAGCCGGCGGTGGCGACTCCGAAGGTGACATGCGTTGCGTCCTGCCAGTGGTGTCCGATCGGCGCATCGGCGTAATCATACGCGAGCAGACGATGCATGAACGTCGGCGGGCCAAGAGCCGGTTCGCCGGGGTAGGCAAGGTACAGATAAGCCGAATTGCCGCCGCCGATCATCCGCGAGTATGTTGCGGACAGTTCGCTGAACAAGTCATGGGGGTGCTGGCGGTCGTGCAGCGGCTGGCCGCCCCAGGTCTCTCCGGTCTGGAAATTCAGCGGATAGCCGATGCCGCCTTCGGTCAATGGGTCGAGACTGAGCATGGCGTGCAGCCCGATCTGCGATTTGGAATCGAGGGGGTGCGAGTACATCCCCATCAGCCAGTTCGGCGCATCGAACTTTTCGTCGCCGCGCTTCGAATGCGTGCGGACAAAGCGCGGCATGATCGCGCCGTGCAGCATGATCATGTCGCCGTTCGGCTTCATCCACATCTTGCCGTACATCGGCGTAGAGTCCGGGAGCCACGATGTTCCTGAGCCTTCGCGGTTCATGGGATCGTTGATGTCCACAGCTGACGACATGGACATGGGGGCCATGTCCATCCCCGGCATGGCGTTGTCCGACATTGGCGCGGCGTGCGCGCCGGCGGCCGCAAGGATAGCGGCGAGCGTTGTGAGTGTATAAAGGTGTTTCATGGGTTCATCGATCTTGAGTATGGAATAAGCCGTCGTTAGTGGCGTTCCCGGTTATAAAAACCGGGTCTGGGAAGGGCTTCGCCCTAACCGTCCGTGCCGGACGGACAAATCACTGTGGTCGATTGTCCATAGTTTGTTTGTCCGGCACGGACAATTAGCCGAAGGCTTCACAGACCCGGATTTCACATCCGGGGACACTGGGGCGTGATGAACATCCGGCTTAAGATAGAAAGAGTGCGAACGGAAGTATGGTTAGGCCACGCAGGGCGGCGCGCGCAGGGAGGGGGTGAGAAGAATGGGTGACGGGACGAATGGGCCGGCGCGGGGTGGGCCGCGGCGCTGCTCAATTTCGGTGAGAATCGAGACGGGCAGGTTTGAAGAGGCGTCGGGCGCGAGGAGATCCAGCGACGGCGGCGCGATCTGGGGCGCGTCGGCGCTTTGCCGAGCGGCGGGCAGCGTGGGGGTGGCGTGGGCGCATGCGCTGCAGGGCTGGGCCATCAGCGCGGCGTGGGACGCTCGCGAGACGCCTGCGTGCTTGCGGCAGCAGGGCATGGGCGAGGACCTTTGGGCGTGCGCGGACATCGGACAGGCGCTGCTGGGCGCCAGCGCGTCGGCCATGGCGGCGCACGGGGCGCCGTGCGCCATCATCGCGCATTGTGCGGCGGAGACCGGCGTGAGGCCGGAGCCGCAGAAGAGCGTGGCGGCGAGAAGCAGCGCGAACAAAGTTGTCAGACGTCGATAGAACCGCATTGTATTGTGTTATACCATCTTTGCGCGCAAACTGGGACACGGCGGATCGGAGAAAAATCCCGGCGTGTCAGGTAAAATAAGCGCAATGCAAATGTTCGATGTCGGCGTCATCGGGGCGGGATCGGCGGGGCCGAAGGCGGCGAGGACAGCCGCGCGCATGGGCGCCTCGGTCGCGATCTTCGAAGAATCACGGATCGGCGGCGAATGCCTCTACACCGGATGCGTTCCCTCCAAGGCTTTGCTTCACAGTGCGACCCTCTGGAATCGCATCACGCGCGCTTCCGAGTTTGGACTTCCCGAGCACCAAGGCGCGGCTCCGGACTTCGGCGCGATCATGGCGCACGCGCACAAGACCATCGCGCAGGTCGGCGCGGGCGACGCAACGGAAAGCTTTCGGCGGGCAGGGATCGTCACCGTCTGCGAGCGCGCGGCGTTTGTCGATCCGCATACCGTCCTTGCCGGAAAGACCGGCGAGCGGTATCAGGCGAAGCAGTGGATCTTATGTACGGGATCGCGTCCGGCGATCCCCGACATCCCAGGGCTGGCGGAGGCGGGCTGCGACACCAATCGAACGGTGTTTGGCTGGACATCGCTGCCGCGCCGCATCGTCGTGATCGGCGGCGGACCTATTGGCTGCGAGCTGGGCCAGGTCTTCGCGCGCTTCGGGTCCGAGGTGACCATTCTGCTGTCGGGCGCCCGCATTTTGGAGCGTGACGACGCCGACGCCGCCCGCGTGGTGACAGAAACATTCGCTCAGGATCACATCGATCTTCGATCAAATGTTGTCGTGGAGCGCGTTGAGCGGCGCGGCGACGAAAAGATTTTACACCTGCGCGGTGGCGGCGAGATCGTCTGCGACGCCATCTTAGCAGCGGCCGGCCGCCGCTCCAACACCGAGGGCCTGAACCTGGAAGCCGCCGGCGTGCGTCTCGCGGAGCACGGCCGCTTGAAGACGGACGCGACGCTGCGCACGAATGTCCCGCACATCTGGGCGGCGGGAGATATCGCCACGGATTACAAGTTTACGCACGCCGTTTCGTACGAAGGCGCAGTCGCCGCGACCAACGCCGTGAACGCGCTGCGCGGCGAGCCGCCGATCGACGCCGATTACCATGTCGTCCCGCGCGTCACCTACACGGACCCGGAACTCGCCAGCGTCGGCCTCACGCCCGCGATGGCCCGCCAGACACACGGCGCCGACACGATTGATGTTTCGCGCTTTGACTTCGCCTCGCTCGACCGCGCGATCATTGACGGCGAGACGGAAGGTTTTACGCAGATCGTGTCGCGGAGTTCGGATGGAATGATTATCGGGGCGCAGATCGTCGGCGCACAGGCGGGAAGTTTGATCAGCGAAATCTGTTTGGCGATGCGCGCGGGTCTGCGCGCCGCCGACATTGCGCTCACCATGCACGCCTATCCGACGCTTCCCGAAGCCGTGGAGGCCGCCGCCGACCGCACATCGCACGCGCCGCTTTCGCCGAACATTCCGCGCGCGATGACGGATTGATTTCAAAAAGATCACAGGAAATAGACCACAAGGGGACATCCGCAATTATTATGGCAAGCCGAGTAACCATCTATGGACAGTCGTCCGACGCCGATATCAAGCGCCTCCGGCGCGAAATGAACGCCATGTACGTCGAGTACGATTACGTCGATCCCACCAAGAGCAAGCAAGCTCAGTCCCGGTTCGCCGAGTGGGGCGAAAGCATCAGCGGCAAACCCGTCGTCGAAGTCCTGCGCGAAGACGACGCCGGCAGCGTCTTCCTCAAGAACCCCGACGAACCCACCCTGCGCCAGTGTTTGATGGGCGAGGGGATCTTGTCCGTGACTTCTTACTGGCTGTAGAGACCTATTCCCCTCATTGACCTGACCATAGCGCTGATCTAATGACGTAGGTGACGCAGCAAGAAGCCGGCGAATTTATTCGCCGGTTACTTATCCCACATCTACTCCAGAAGCCCAATTTTCGCCGACTCTTCCTCCCGCAGCTTACGCGGCGACCGTCCCAAATAGTGCCGAACAAACTTGTTGAAGATCTGCGTGTCCGTGATTCCGATGCTGGCGGCGACGGCTTTGATGGGCAGCGGGGAGTAGGTGAGCAAATGCTTGGCCTGCGCCACGCGGCGGTGCTGGATGTATTCGAGTGGGGTGCATCCCTGCGCCGCTTTGAAGAGACGCGTGAAGTGGTTGTGGGAAATATTTTGATCTTCGGCGAGGCGCTGGATGTTCAGCGGTTCGTGCAGGTGGGAGTCGATGTAAGTTAGGGCGCGCTGAATGACGGCGGGCGTTTCTGTCGGCGGGGCTTCGGAGGTGGAGACGTCGGCCATCTGCCACAGGAGATCCCACAGGCGTACGCCGGAGCGAATGCGGTTGATGGGCCAGAAGCGCACGGCTTCGCGGAAGCTGTCCACCATCGGCTGGAAGTTTTCGCGTAAATCCAGCATTGCCGGAACCCGGTAGATCGGGCCGACCGACGCCATGGAGAAGTGCGCGTAGTAGTGGGGAGAGCGGCCGAAGAAGTGGTAGAACATCGCCGAACCCGGCGGCGTCACGCCGACATAGCCGGGCCGGATCGGAAGCAATTGCCCGTCGACCTCCACTTCCGCCTCGTAGGCGTAAAGGTGGATGCACCAGAGATCGGGAAGCACGAAGTTTTCTTCCTTGACCCGTCCGTGTGTGCTTTCTCCGATCTGTACGATGACCGGTGAGGACTCCAGAGACATATTCCAGCGCAGTTCTTGCCATTCCATGGTGAGAATTATCCACAAAAAACGGTTAATTACACCAATTGTCTGTTTTCTAGCAATGCCTTATAATAGAACTCAAGCAAATACCGCCAGCGCCTCAGGAGTATCCATCATGTTTTCTTATTCTTCCGCGAAGCCGGCTCGGCAAGGTTTTACTTTAATTGAGCTTCTTGTTGTGATAGCAATCATTGCGATTCTTGCCGCGATTTTGTTCCCTGTGTTCGGCAAGGCCCGCGAAAAGGCGCGCCAAATCTCCTGCGCCTCCAACCTCAAGCAGCTTGGGCTGGGGCTGATCCAGTACAACCAGGATTATGATGAGACAATGCCGTGCAGCAACGACGCCTGGGGACAGGGGTGGGCGGGCAAGATCTATCCCTATGTCAAAAGCAAGGGTGTTTATGGCTGTCCGGACGATCCGACCTCGCCGGTTTCCGGCACGGCGAAGGTGTCCTACGGCTTTAACTCGAACTTGCTGCCCGCCAACTCCATCTTCTCCTACCAGAGCGGATCGACTTCCAATGCCCTTGCCGCGCAGAACAGCCCCGCCGTGACGGTCGCATTGTTCGAGACACAGAACCAGTCGTCCAACTACAACGGCAACGGCGGGGTCTTAGGTGTTGACGTGACCAATCCTGACGAGAACGCCAGCGCTTCGGGAACCGGCAGCGTCAGCGGTGGATACTCGGGACACAACGACCAGCCCGCCAGCAATTACTATAAGGCGGTCTACGCCACCGGCGATATCGGCGGCTATCCGCTCAATAGCAGCGTCAGCGGCGCTTCGCGCACGGGGCGTCATACCGACGGCGCGAACTACGGGGCGCTGGACGGTCATGTGAAGTGGCTGAAGCCTTCGGCGGTTTCGGGCGGATTGGCGGCGGCGAATGAAAATGCGGTCGAGATCCACAACGTCGCCGATGATCAGGGCCACGCGGCGGGAACGGCGAGCCTGACCCAGCAAAGCGGCGCCAAAGTCTCCATGACATTCAGCCAGCTCTAATTCCGGAGATATCCAGACGATCTGAGAGGAGCGGCGCCCGTATGTCCGCTCCTTCTGGTGAGCATGGTGATATTTATCCACAAAAACGGTGAGTTTCGGCAATTGCGGCTTTACACGTTCGGCCTTATAATAAGGAGGTCAAGACAGCGTTCCGCGACATTGGCGCAAGATCTTTCATTTACCTACTCAAACGGAGCTTACGCAATGACTTCCTCGAAGATGGCCAGCACTGCCCACAAGGGTTTTACTCTCATTGAATTGCTCGTTGTAATCGCTATTATCGCGATTCTTGCCGCTATTCTTTTCCCCGTGTTTGCGAAGGCTCGTGAAAAGGCCCGCCAGATCAGCTGCGCTTCCAATGTTCGGCAGCTGGGCCTTGGGCTTCTGCAATATGTCCAGGATTCGGACGAGACTTATCCCGTGGGTGTCGGCAACGACGGCGCCGGACTGGGATGGGCGGGACAAATTTACCCCTTCGTCAAGAGCAAGGGCGTTTACACCTGTCCAGACGATAGTTCTTACCAGGCCAGCGGGCAGGACAGCCTGGTGTCGTACGCCATCAATATGGCTGTCACCCGGTCTGGCAACGGCGGGGTCGCCGGATCACTGCCCGCGCTGAACTCGCCGGCGAAAACCGTACTTCTCTGTGAAGTCACGGGCATTCCGGCGCGGCCTGGGAATGGAAGCGGCGGCACGGATATTTCAGGCGCCTTTGGGAACTATTCGGCGGGCACCGAAGGCTACGCCGTTTACGCGTTCCCAGGTTATGGTTCGGGCGGTAAGTTCGACACAGGGTATATGGGCGGGCATTCCGATCCCGCGCAATATGGGTATTCCAGCTTCGGGAACCGGCCGGGCCGCCACACCGACGGCTCGAATTTCCTTCTGTCCGACGGGCATGTGAAGTGGTATAAGGGCGCCGCCGTCTCCAACGGCAACTCGCCCGCAAACGCCACCGACGCGCAGAATGGAACGAACGCCGAGGGAACGGATTACAGCGGGACAGGCGCGCACGCGGTCACCTTTAGCTCACGGTAAATCTGGAGATACGGGACGATAAAACAAAGACCGTGACGGCGTTTACAGAACGCCGTCACGGCGATGGATTGTGGCTGTTTTTGTACGATTGTCATCTTAAGGCAAGGGGAGAGTTTGGTTTGAAGCACTTTTTGACAGCGGCGCTCGCGGGACTGGCGCTTGCCGGCGCTCTTCTGGGCGGGCCGGCGCACGCGCAGGGGCCGGCGCCGACCGACCCGCACATGCAGTGGTGGCGCGACGCGCGCTTCGGCATGTTTATCCACTGGGGACCGATCAGCGTCAAAGGGACCGAGATTAGCTGGAGCCGCAACCCCAACCCCTACGGTGAGAACAAAGGCGGCATCCCCGCTGTTGAGTACGACAATCTGTACAAGCAGTTCAATCCCGAGAAGTTCGACGCCAAGGCCATTGTCGCCCTGGCGAAAGCCGCCGGGATGAAATATATCGTGCTGACCTGCAAGCATCACGACGGCTTCGCCGAATGGGACAGCAAGCTGACGGATTACAAAATCACCAGCCCCGAGTCGCCCTACCAAAAAGACATTGTCAAACAATTGGCCGACGCCACCCGCGCCGCCGGTCTGCACTGGTGCGTTTATTATTCGCAGCCCGATCTGCATCATCCGGACTATGATGTCAATCAGCCCGCCTACGACAAATACTTCCATGCCCAGGTCCACGAGCTGCTGACCAATTACGGCAAGGTCGATCTGATGTGGTTCGACGGTATCGGACATAAATCGGAGTTTTGGGACGCGCCCACGCTCTTCCAGGAGATGCGCGCCGTCAATCCAAACCTAATTATCAACGACCGCTGCGGCCTCCCCGGCGATTACTATACGCCCGAGCAGCGGATTGGCGCCTATGACGATCAGCGTCCGTGGGAAACCTGCATGACGATCGGCGACCAGTGGTCATACAAACCGGGTGATCGTTACAAGAGCGCCGCGCAGTGCATCCAGACCCTCGCGAAGTGCGCGGGCGGCGACGGGAACCTGCTGCTCAACATCGGACCACAGCCGGACGGCGCCGTGGACCCGACTCAGGCCGATCGCCTGCGCGCCATGGCCGCCTGGATGAAGACGCGCGGCGTCTCTATTACCGGCACGCGCGGCGGACCCTACAAGCCGACGTCGTCCTATGTTTCCACGCGCAAGGGCAATACGGTCTATGTCCATGTGCTGCGATGGGCTGAGGACAGCGTCACACTTCCCGCTCTGCCGAAGCGGATCGTGAAAAGCCGGCTGGTAGGCAAAGGCTCGGCCAGTGTCACACAAAACCATGACAGCGTCACAATTTCCGTGCCCGCGAAGGACCGAGACGCCGCCGATACGGTGGTTGCGCTCCAATTGGATGGCTCCGCCATGGATGTCGCCGCGATCGATTCGCCGACGTCCAAGCTGACCGCTTCCGCCTCCAACGTGTTTGAGGGCAGCGCCGATTACGACGCGTCCAAAGCGTTCGATGACGACACCAGCAGCCGCTGGGCGTCCGACACTGGAACGAAGCCAGTCTGGCTTCAAGCCGAGTTCGCACAAACAGCCAAGATCAGCGGCGTGACGATCGCCGAAGCCTACGCAGGCCGCGTCCAGAAGTTCGAGATCCAGTATCAAGCGCCGGGCTCCTCCGATTGGACCACTCTGACCACGGGAACCAAGCTGGGCGAAGATTACACTGCCCAGTTCGCCCCGGTCACGGCGAAAGCCGTCCGTCTCAATATTTTGGAGACGACCGAATCGCCGACCATTTCCGAAATTTCTTTCACGCCGGCCAAATAGAACACTGACGATTGAGGTGAAAACGCATGAGCACATTGGCAATGAAAACAAAGCTCTCGCCGGAACAGGTGGCCCAGTTCCACCGCGAGGGATATCTGATGGTGGAGGATGTCTTTACGGACGCCGACCTGCAGCCCGTGATCGACGAGGTCAGCGAAGAGATCGACATCCGCGCCCGTGAGATGGTCGCCTCCGACGAGCTTTCGCAAACATACGAAGATCAGGACTTCGAGCATCGCCTGGCGAAGATCAGCGCCGAGACCGATAAGGTCGCCCTGTCGATCTGGAATGGCCAGCTGTCTGGCCCCGCCTTCTTCGGACTGATCACCAACCCCAGCCTTCTGGATGTCGCCGAGCAAATTTGCGGCGAGGAACTGATCGCGAGCAGCGTCTATCGCCTGCGCCCGAAGATCCCCGGCCATCGCAATTCGGCGGTCCCGTGGCACCAGGACTCGGGTTACTTCGAGCCCTACTGCGACACGGCTTTGGTCCTGACCGTCTGGCTACCGCTCGTGAACGCCGACGCAACCAATGGCTGCATGTGGGTTCTCCCGCGCACGCATCTGGGTGAGGTCGTCCCGCACATCCAGGCGAATGGCAAGCCCTATCTGGAAATCCCCGACACACACTTGCCCGAAGGCGAGCCGCTATGCGTCCCGGTCAAAAAGGGCGGCGTGCTGCTCATGACCAACAAGACGGCCCACGCGAGCTTCGAAAACTCCACCGACCGTGTGCGCTGGAGCATGGACCTGCGCTACCAGAGCGCCGCGCTGCCGACGAACGCGAATATCACCCGCCTGCCCGGCGAATCCGTTCCGTCGCCCGAAGCCGGCGTCCCGATCGCCTGCTACCCGCCCGAAGCCGACTTCCTGGTCCGCAGCAAAGCGCGCCCCGAGGAGATTTTGACATCAGCGGCGGAGTTCCACCGTCTGCGCAACGAGCACCTCGCCCAGCCGATGACGAACCGGTTTTCGGCGAGTTGGGCGTAGGATTAAGATGCCCCCCGGCCCCC
>NZ_JBDSQY010000091.1:0-7261 GCF_039929585.1 Capsulimonas sp. | reverse complement strand
TATAGTGGTCCCATTTGTCAAGACAGTTTGAGAGGCTTTTTTAAGGTGGATTGTGTCCTTTCGTTCGTCATCGTTTTCTTTGCAATCGGTGCGGTTCGGCGTGGACCAGGGCAGGCGTCAAATTGCCCAGCGACTGATGTGGCCGAACCTCATTGTAAAACTTCAAATAAGACGCCAAACCTTGGCGGGCTTGGCGTGGGGTTTCGTAATCGGCCAAATAAACCTCTTCTTGTTTGACGCTGCGCCACAGCCGCTCCGTGAAAATGTTGTCCACGTAACGTCCGCGACCATCCATCGAGATACGCGTGCCCGCCGTCAGAAATCGGCTGGTAAATCGCTCGCTCGTGAAATGGCTGCCCTGATCCGAGTTCACAATTTCAGGCACAGCATGGCCCAGGGCCGTTTCAATACAAGACAGGACGAACGGCATTTCTAAAGTATCGGCCAGTTCCCAGGCAATGATCCTTCGGGAAAACCAGTCCAGGAACGCCACCAAATAAAGGAAGCCGCCGCGCAGCCGAATGTACGTGATGTCCACTCCCCACACCTGGTTGGGGCGATCGATGGATAAACCGCGCAGCAAATACGGATAGACTTTGTGGCCTGGACCGCTGGGTTTCGACAGATTGGGCTTCGGAAAGAGAGTAAATAGACCCATTTCCGCGCGATAACGACGGATCGTATGCCGACCGACGATGACGCCTTCCCGTTCCAAAAGCGTGACAAGTTTGCGTGTTCCAAGACTTGGCCGCTCGGTGTACCATTCATCCAGGCGATGCTTGATGGCGATCTCCGCCGCCCGCGCGGGATGTGGCTCATAGTACAAACGGCTACGCGATAAAGAAAGCAGCTCCGCTTGCCAGAGCAAAGGCACGGCGTCGCATCCTTCGCGTTCGACCAGAGCCAATCGTTCGTCAGGCGTCAGGTTTGAGACCAGATTTTTTTTTCAGCCAGTTCACCTGCGTTGTGAGGCGACCGATTTCCTGATAAAGCTGTTCGACTTTCTGCTCCTGGGCTTCCTGAACCTTGGCCTGCGAGTTCTTGCGTTCGAAGACCAGAGCCAAGTCTGTGACGGCTTCCTGCTTCCATTTCGTCAGCAGGTTCGGATGAATCTGGTGCTCGGAAGCGAGCTGGGCGACGGTCTTGGTTTCTTTGAGCGCCTCCAAAACGACCTGCGCTTTGAAGGTGGCGGAATAGTGTTTTCGGGTGTTGGGCATGGTGGTGTATCCACCTTAATTGTGCCCGATTTGCTGTCCTAATTTATAGGACCATTATATACATGACACTGTCACTCCGATGAGCGCGCCTACTGCGGCGTCATTGATTGGCTTTGATCGTGATATGATGAGAGCCGACAAGGCGATCAGACAGATGGGGATCGACAGTATATAGAAGGTGGCGAGCGATCCTACTACGGCTCCGAGAAAACCGAGAAGGCCCATGCTGAAAGCGGCCGAACCACGATTGAAATTTTCTTCATCCATGTTATTCTCGAATTTGTTCCGCGTCGTTGTGAAGATGTTTCCAATCAATACTTTGTCATTCCAGGGATCAGCATAAGAAGATAGGCCGCAACGATTCCGCAGAGTGCGCTGATGGCTAGTCCTTTTGCCGTTTTAGACTTCGAGATGATCAAAACCGGAAATGCGGTGAAAACGATGATGATTGCTAATATACCGAAAGCTGCAAGCACGCCGAAAATTCCGAAAGCAAAGAACAGCAGATTTAACACTTTCGCCGCACCTTGTAGGTTGGCGCTGTCGTTGTGAACGTCAAAGTCCACGGGTTCTTCTTTGCGATCTTGATTCATGTTCAGTTGTCTCTTTCTGAAGAAAGCGCCTCCTGCGATTGCGTTGCTGCTCGCTGGAGGCGCTTGGCGGATCTCGTTCAATAGTCCGAGTTCGGGTAAGGCGAGGCGATCTTCGGAGCCACGGCGGTGTGGCGGATCTTGCTGAAGATCGCTAGGTTGAAGAAGTGCATGCCGCCGAGTACGAGAAGCACCATGCCAATCTTGGTCGAGAGCGCTTCGATGCTTCCCTGGGGCGTCGTAACCGCCACGTGGATCGTGAGCATCAGGGTCACATAGCCGCCGTTGATCAGATAAAACCCGACGACCAACATTTGGTTCACCGAGTCCGCCAGGGCTTCGTTGCCGTGGAAGACGTCCACCAAAAAGACGCGTCCGTTCTTGTGAAGGGTCTGCGCGACCCACGCCGTCAGGCCGATGCTGATTACCAAGTAGGTCAGGTATGTCGTCACCATGATCATTGTTCCGTCCTCCTCAATCTTTAAAGTGAACTTGTTCACTTCTGTTTATACTATACCTCGCTCGCTTCGTTTTGTAACGGAAAAATGAACGTGTTCAAAAATATATTTTCGATGGGCTTGCCGAACGTGGTATGCTATGGGTATCGGCGTAAGCCTTAGACTGGATCGGTATGACTACTCAACTGACAACGGAGACTGTGGGCAAAGGGGAGCCGGCGGGGCTGACCCCCAAGGGCGAGCAGACCCGCAAGCACATTCTGGAAACGGCGCTGGGGCTGTTTGCGGATAAGGGGTACCAGGCGACGACTATGCGCGAGATCGCGGCGGCGGCGGGGTGCTCGCTGGGGCTGACGTATCGTTACTTCTCGCGCAAGGAAGAAATGGTCGTGGCGCTGTACGCGCGCACCGCGCAGGAGCTGGAGGAGCAGGTGGCGTCGCTGCCGCATGGGACGATCGCGGAGCGGTATGCGGCGGCCCTGGAAGGGGATCTCGTGCGGCTGGCGCCGTTTCGGGAAGCGATGGGGACGCTGTTCGGCGTCGCGCTCGTTCCAGACTCGGAGCTGGCGGTGCTGGGCGAGAACTTGCAAGAGCTGCGCGCGCAGGTGTGGGGCGTCTTTCGCAAGGTGATTATGGAGGCGAGCGACGCGCCCAAACCCAAACAAGCCGACGATCTCGCCACGGCGTTCTACGCGGGATACCTGGCGTTTCTTCTCTTCTGGCTCCAGGACCGCACCCCGAACCAGCAGACAACGCAAGAACTGCTGAGCTTTGGGAAGGACTTGCTCGCCAAGTTTCGGCCGGCGCTTCGCCTGCCGCTGGCGGGTAAGCAGCTCGCCCGGCTGGTAAAGATCATCGGGCCGATGTTCGGCCCGATGGGGAATGTCTGATATGATCGAACGCTATTCCGACCTGACCCCGGAGGCATTGGCGCCGCTGGGGTTCGAAGATACGGCGCATGCGTGTTATGTGCTGCGGGAGTTCGCGGGGCATGACATTCCCGACGGGCTGTTCGAGGCGTTTCTGCGCGTTGTGGTGAAGACGCTTGCTGCGTGCGCCGATCCGGACCGGGCGCTGGGGAATCTGGCGCGCTGGGCGGATGTGAGCGGCAGCCGATACTCCGCCTACGCCATGATCGCGAGCAACCCCGAGGCGGCTTGGATATTGACGACTGTGTTCGCCGCCTCGCAGTTCTTCGCCAACTTAATCATTAGCAATCCCGAGTATGTCGAAGTGCTCATCAATCCACGGATGCGTGATCGTGATCGTGACGCCGAGGCGCTCTGGGAGGACTTGACGCGCCGTGTCGCTGTGGCGCGCACGCCGAACGCCAAGCGGGACGCCCTGCGCCGGTTCAAGCCGCTGGAGGTGCTGCGCATCGGCGCGCGCGATATCCTGGGATACGCGAACATGGAGCAAACGGCGCGGGCGATCAGCGACTTCGCCGACGCCTGCGTGCGGATGGCCGTGCGGATCTGCGCGGAAGAAGCGGGCGTGGAGGCGCCGCCGTTCGCCGTGATCGCCATGGGCAAGCTCGGCGGCCGCGAATTGAATTACTCTTCGGATATCGATCTGATCTTCGTCCACGCAGAGCGCACTGGGTTTCATCCGATCAAATTCGCCGAGGCCGTGCGGGATACCATGGCGCGCGTCACCGAAGCCGGATTTGTCTTTCGGGTGGATCTCCGACTGCGCCCCGAGGGACGATTTGGCGCTTTGTCTCGCTCGGTGGAGTCGTGCCGGGCGTACTATGAGTCGTGGGCGGAGCCGTGGGAGCGGCAGGCATTGCTCAAGGCGCGCTGCGTGGCGGGCGACACGGCCGTAGGCGAAATGTTTATCGGTATGGCGATGGATTTTGTGTACCCATCACGCGTCGAGGAAAGCTTTGTGGAAAGCATCCGGTCCAACAAGCGCCGGATCGAGGAAAAGGCCGCGCGGAGCGGCGACGCCGATGTGAACGTCAAGGAAGGGGTGGGGGGCATCCGGGACGTCGAATTCGCCGTCCAATTGATGCAGCTGGTCGCGGGCGGCAAGAACCCCGAACTGCGCGTGGGAAGCTCGCTGGAGGCGCTGGACCGTCTGACGCGCGCTGGCTTCCTGACGGTGGACGAGCACGATACCCTCGCGGAATCCTACGCTTTCCTCAGAACCGTCGAGCATCGTCTGCAAATCATGGACGAGCTGCCGATTCGCAATATTCCTCGCGATGCGCATGAATTGGACAAATTTGGTCGCCGTCTCGGGTACGCAAACGGCGCGGAATTCCACGCGGATTATCGTCGTCACACCGAGCGCGTGCACGCGCTGTTTGCGCGATTGTTTTATGGATCGAAGCAGGAGAGCAAGGCGCTGGATGAGATTGCCGTCTGGGTACTCGCGCCCGACGATCCGGCGGCGCTGGCGCACCTGCGGGATGAGCTCACGAGTCTCGGCTTCCAGCAGTCCGAAACGGCGCTGAGAATGCTCCGGCAAAGCATCGTCGGGTCCGAGTATGGGGGGATGGCCCCGGACTCGTCCGATTCCTTCGCCGCCGTCAGCCCCCGGCTGCTGCGCGCCGCCGCCGAGACGTCCGATCCAGACGGGGCGCTGCTCGGTCTGGACAACCTGGCGCGCGAAGTCCCCTCGCGCACGGCGCTCTTTCAAACCCTCGCCGAAAGCGATACGCTCCTGCCGCGACTCTGCCGGCTCGCCGCCGAAGGCCCCGCTGTCTGGCAGCTCTTACTTCAGCACATGGAGTTCTTCGATTTGCTCGCGGACGATGAGGTGATGGACAATCCATCGCCGCCGCCCGCCAAGCTCCCGGCGACCGCTAAGGCGCTTGCCACCTCACTCCTGCGCGCGCGTCTGCTCTGCGGCGCTCGCGACATCTGGGAAATCAACACGGTCGCGGGGACGATGGGGGAGCTGACGACGGTTGCCGAACGCGCTCTGTCCTCCGCTCTGTCGATTGCCAGTCAGGAGCTGGGATTTGAGGGTCGCTTCGCCATCATTGGCATGGGTAAGCTCGGTGGCCGTGAGCTGGGGTACGCCTCAGACCTGGACGTTCTGTACGTCTCGGACTCCGATGGGGTGGTTGCGGCGACGAAGGTCGCGGAGCGCCTCCAGCAGATCCTGCGCGACGATATTGCCCGCTACGGCGTCCGTTTCGAGCTGGACGCTCGCCTGCGGCCGGACGGTCGTAAAGGCCAGCTCGTGCTGGACCTCGCGACATATCGTCGCTACTACGCCGAGAGCGCCGCGACCTGGGAGCGTCAGGCGCTGCTCAAATCACGCCCGGCGGCGGGCGATCTTGCGCTCTGCGCCGAGTTCGCATCCCTCGCCACGCAGTTCGTCTACGGCTCCCCAATTGCTGACGAACAAATTGAAGAGATTCGCGCCATGAAGCGTCGAATCGAGAAAGAGCGGGCGCAAGGCGCGGCAAACCTCAAGCTCTCCCCGGGCGGCATGACCGACATCGAATGGATCGCCCAGATCCTTCAGCTTCGATGGGGTCATAAAAAGCCGCGCCTTCGCCCCTCTGGGACTTTGGAAGCTCTGCTGGCCTTGCGCGACGACGCAAAAATCCAGCAATCCGACTGGGAAGTGCTGGACGCCGCCTACAAGGAACTTACACGTCTGCGCAATCGTCTGTATTTAAGAAGGGGCGTCGGATCGGATATATTGGATCCCATGCCGGAGGCGACGGGGGAGCGCATGAAGGCCGTGCGCGCGATCTCTCTGCGTTTGTTTTATGAGGAAAATATCTAAGCCGCCGCCCGTTTCAACCCATAGGCCTGCGGGTATATTTATGTTACGACGCTATCACTTCAAAATAAATTTGAAGGCAACGGATGTTCTGGAACAAAACTCCGTGTTTTAGCGTTATAATATTAGAGCTTAGTCACAAAGAAGTGAATAGGCGTCTACCAAATGTGGGAAGAGCCGAAGCGGGCCAGTTATGCTCGCTGTTCTCCTGAAGCGCAAGATGCGAACCGTAAAGTCTCGGGGCGCGCGCCTCAGGTCGGTCATTTCCCCGCCGGAGTTTCGCGTAGAAATTCGCCGGCGCCGAGAGACCTTCGCGAGAGCCGCTAGGACGGCCGCTCGGGAGGTCTTTCGCTATTTGTGGGGTCCCCGTTCATCCCTATTCCCCCGCGCTTTAGCGCGTTTCCCCCTTTTTCCCAACAAGCTGCTTCGCAGGGTAAAAGGGGAGCCAATCATTGAGTTCCTTGCACGCTCGACAAGTAGGTATACAGAGTGTTTGGCGCTCGCAAACCTACGGTTCCCATCCTCACGACTTTGTGACGAGTGAATGGATGGTAATTATTTGCTCCCCTTTTACCCTGCGAAGCAGCTTGTTGGGAAAAAGGGGGAAACGCGCTAAAGCGCGGGGGAATAGGGATGAACGTTGACAACTCGACTTCCCTTCGGATATAATATCCCTGCCCAGCACGTCAGTGCGCCCACTTGCCGAAGTGGCGGAACGGTAGACGCGGAGGTCTCAAAAACCTTTGGGGGCAACCTCGTGGGGGTTCGAGTCCCCCCTTCGGCACCAAACAGAAAAAGCGATCGCCTAGAAATTAGGCGGTCGCTTTTTTGTTTGCCGTGTGTCAAGACCGTTACGCGCGGGCGGCTTTCTTCGCGGGCATTTTGATGACAGTCGTCACGGCGGCGCCGTCGCTGGTGGCGGTGATGGTCGCTGTGCGAGGTTTGGCGGACGCTGCCCCCAGGGTGACCGGGAACGGCGCCGTGGTTGCGCCGGCGGGAATGCGGACAAAAGCGGGCGTTTTTGCGGCGGCGGAGTCGCTGCTGGCGATGGTCACCACTGCCCCTCCCGCGGGAGCGGCGGCGGCGAGGGTGACGGTGGCCGTCAGCGTGGCGGATGTCGCGCCGGGCGCTGTCGAAAGGGACGCGGCTTTGGGAAGGGCTGCGGGAAGCAGTCCGAAAGCGATGACCTGTTTAGAGAACGTGGCGAGGTAGACCTTGCCGTTCACGATGGTGGGCGGGCAGAACTTTGCGA
>NZ_JBDSQY010000090.1:0-45248 GCF_039929585.1 Capsulimonas sp. | reverse complement strand
AGAGGCGGCGCTGGTCGCGCTGACATTCGTGCTGGTGTATGTCCACGTCCTGCGTGAAACCGAGGGAAGTCCGATCACGGCCTTTCTTCTGGCGGTCGCAGCGGCGATCGTTTCCTGTGGCTTCTTTCAGCCTCGCCCGCACCTATGGACATACTTGTTTCTTGCCCTCACGATCACAGCCATGATGGCGCTCCGGCGCTCGCCGGCATCCTGGCGATACGCCTGGCTGCTTCCTGTGACATACCTACTCTGGTCGAACGTTCACGCAGGCGTCATTGTCGGCGTGGGGATCGTGTTTGTCTTTGCGTTGGGCGACGTCCTGGAGGCGCGCGCTTCGGCGGAAGCACGTGCGGCTCTCTTGACTCGCGCCAAAAACACTGCTCTTCTGGGAATTGCATGCGCCGCGACCACGCTCGCTACGCCCTACGGCTGGCGAATGTACGAAAACATGGGGGCGACGCTCGGAAACACCACCATGATCAACATTGTCAGCGAGTGGGCGTCGCCAAATTTTCACGATGCGGACGGTAAAGTGCTGGAAGCTTTTCTTGCACTGCTGGTTTACGGAATCGCGTTCACGCGCCGCAAACGCGAGTGGGCTCCCTTGCTGATATTGACTTTGATGGTCCACGAATCTCTAGCGGCAAGCCGCAATGTTCCTTTGTTTGCGATTTCGTGCATCATGCTGTTCGCAGGGGATATTTATTCGAGTTTCTCACGGCATTTGTCCAGGTTCGGCAGCATGGAGACATCGCTCTTCGGCCGTTATCCCTCAGCCATTTCGGTTGCTGCGGTCGCGGTCGCGATCTGCGCGTCATCGGGCATGCGCGCCGCAACAGTCCTTCGAAGCGACGGACGCTCCGGCGCTCCTTTGGCGCCGCGCATCGCGACCGCCAGCTTCAAGCTTCAATCGTTCCCAGCCGCCGCCTGCCGATTTATGGAGGCTGAAGAGTTTCCCGTCTCCATAAAACTCTACAACATTTATGATATTGGTGGTTATATGATCTGGCGCCTTCCGCAATATCCCGTCTATATCGATGGTCGCGCCGATGTTTACTTTGGTCAAACCCTCGATGAAGCCGGCAAAATCTATCAAATGCCCTACGATTGGCGCGCAATATTCGACAGAAGGGGAGTCGATGTGATTGTGACGACCGCGTCGCAAAATCAAACGCGGGTTTACTTGACTGCCCCGGACTGGGCGCTGGTCTATGCGGACCGTCCGGAGCTTAAGAACAGTGGGAAAAATAAAACGGCGAAGGTCAATGCTCTGATATTTGTCAAGCGTGTCCCAAAATACGACGCTCTCATCGCTCGCTGCCGACGCGACTGCCCGGCGACGGCCCAGATGCGCCAGATCGCCGGCGCCGGCGATTATGCCTCACTGCGATAGGAATCCCAGCCTTGACTGAAGCGACCAAGCCAATTCGCCGTCCCTATCTCGCCCATCTGCTGCTCGCTCTGTTTTTTCTGGAGTTGGCGGCGTTCGCTGCGCTCCAATATCTGCTTCCGCATTCGTTTCAGTCTCTCTGGAACGTCAACAAGAAGGGCGTGGATCAATTTGCCATGGCGCTGCTGGGGCGCGTACCCACCCCGCTTTCGGATCATAATTTCCGCCTTGCGTTTCGCGTTCTGCTGGTGTCTCTGTACGTAACTTACGCCCTGGGATTGATCTTCGCACGCCGTCTGCCCGCCATGACCACGGGCAAGGCGCTTGCGATCGTCGCAGCTGCGGGCGCAGTCGCCGCAGTGCTGATCCCGCCCTCACTGTCGTCCGACATTTACTCGTACGTTGCCTACGCAAGGCTGCCCGAACACGGCCTCAACCCTTATTTTCACTCCCCACAGGCGCTGATTGATGCGGGGGATCCCATTGCGCGCTTTTTGCCGCGATCGCTACAGGATCCAACCGGACACCGGGTCGCCTGGAACATTCCCACGGTGTACGGACCGGTTTGGACTATGCTGGCGATCGCAGTGACCAAAATCACCGGCGCATCGCATCTCTGGGGCGCCTTGATGGGGATGAAACTCATCGAGTTAGGCGCGCTCCTGGTCGCCGCTCTCAGTGCGGGCAGGATTGCTCGGCGTCTTGACCCAAAGCGCGCCGCCACCGCCATCCTTACGATCGGCCTGAACCCACTGGCGCTGATTGAGGGCGTTGGGTCCGGGCATAACGATCTTTTGATGATCGCCTTTGCGCTGCTGGCTGCGGCGTGGCTGCAGGAGCGCCGCCCCGCGCTGGGCGGACTGGCGCTTGGGATTTCCATCGGCGTCAAATTCATCACCCTCGGACTTCTCCCCTGGCTGCTGATCGATTTGTGGAAGAGTGAAAAGCTTGGACGATGGCGCGCCGTGGGGGCGGCGTGCGCTGGAGCGATTGCGCCGACGGTTTTGTGTTATGCGCCGTTTTGGCATGGGCTCGCGACGCTCGGAGCGCTGGCCAACCGCAGCCATGCGATCCCGAAAGCCGCCGGGGCCGCGCCGGCGACGGATGCGCTTCCCCACTCCTCGCTGCTGTTGACCGCGCTGCACGACCACCAGACGATCCTGATCCTGTATGCGGCTCTTACGCTGGCGGTTGCTTTTAGCCGGCTGCGCGGCGTCTGGGTTCTAGCCTGGGCCGTCTTCTCCTCGGCGTTTATTTACTATTCCATGGGAATTTGGTTCCCATGGTATGTGCTCTGGCCCTGGTTAGTTGTTCTTGCATGTGGACTGAGAGTTCCCGGGCGCATCGGAATCAGCATCTTTCTGGGACTTATTGCGCTGGCGCTCTCCAGCTTTTACGCTATTTTCTCCGGAACAGACGCTTTGAAGCTTCTGGAAGGGGTCGTTTTGGTCTGTTTTTTCCTGATTCCGGCAGAATATTATGCCTGCTTAGTCAGAAAGAAAAAATATTTAAAAAATATTTAAAATCATGTGCGTATTAAGCAAATAAGCTGTATAATGAACTCGGCAAGGGAATAGTAACGAAGAGAGCAGACACACAGACTGTAAGCCGACTTCCTCCTATTGCCTGGATGCTCATACGCTCGTTCGCCATTCTCACATTTTCGCCATCTGGTACTTCACAGATGGCAAAGGCCAGAAGACCGGTACTTTTAGGCTTCTGGAGTTCACCACAATATCCCTTTATGGGATTAGACAAACAGCCTAAGGGCTAAGGAGTTTCGTTCAAATGATCAGCACCCTGAAAACCGTCACCAGCAAGTTCATCCGCGAAGAAGATGGCGCGACCATGGTCGAGTACGTCCTGCTCGTCGCTCTGATCGGCGTTATCGCCATCGGCGCCATGAAGTTCCTCGGATCCTCCGCGGGCGCCAAGCTGAACACGGTCGCCGGCAACGTCACCTCCAGCAACTAATCTCAAAATTAGCGTTATGCTTTCAGCCTCTCCTTCCTTGGAAAGAGAGGCTGAAGATTTAAAGCCTGTATTGACCAATGCATCGACGCCAGTTCTTACGGCGCGTGCGCTATCTTCTTATTTTATCGATTGTGAAGCTATAACCATGCAATCCATCAAAAACAATGTTTATAAGTTTGTTCGCGAAGAAGACGGCGCGACCATGGTCGAGTACGTCCTGCTCGTCGCTCTGATCGGCGTTATCGCCATCGGCGCCATGAAGTTCCTCGGGTCCTCTGCGGGCAATAAGCTGAATAAGGTCGCCGGCAACGTCACTTCCAGCAATTAAAGGCGCGTGCGTCGATTACTGAAAGTGTTCTTGCTGCCGGTCGAGTAAATCTAGGAGAATTGTGATGACTACCCTCAAATCGTTTATTCTTCGCCTCGCGAGCAATGAAGATGGGGCGGTCGTGGTTGAGTATGTGTTTCTTCTGATATTCATCGCGATGGTCGCTCTTGGCGCCATCCGAACGTTTGGCGGAGCCGTTACGAACAAAATGGGCGACAACAATAACAGTGTCGCCAACGCCTTTGGCAATTAGCCAGGCTTTCCAAGCCGCCGAAACCCGCAAGGGAACACGGCGGTTTTGATAGCTTGGCTCTCTCGCATGTCAGGTTAATGGAAGCACGCTCACAATTTTGTTGGGCGTCCCCAAATTATCTCTCGTTAGAAAGAGAATGTTCATGAGAAGGTTTTCGCGTGTAATTCTCAAAACCCCGCCGCGACGGACACGACGCAACGCAGGCGCTCTCGTCGTGGAAATGGCGCTTTGCCTCCCCCTGCTGATATGGCTCACATTTGCGATTATTGAGTACGGGATCGTGATCAATACCACAATGACTCTGACTCAGTTAGCACGTGATACCGCACGGTTCGTCGCCATCCATGGCGGGGAGACCAACGCAGACGCGGCAGCTACTGTCAACGGCAGTATCAGAGCGTTTTTAAAAGCGGAATGTGCTGGCCAATCAATCAACTATTCTGATTTGACGGTTGTTATCGGCACAATGGATGCTGGCACTGGGGTTGTCACGGCAAATGCCGCATCAGCGCGACTTCAAGGTAACGTTCAAACAGTGCAAATTTCTTATTTCATGGGGAATAAGATTTCAGTGTCAGCGAAGTTAGTACCAGGCTTGTCCTCATTTACCGACAACACAAAGCCGGTCATCAAAAAGTCAAGCGTTATCTCCGAGAAAGCTCCTGGGTAGAGAGTACTCAACAAATGAAAACTATTACAGTGAGCACACGAAATTCACAGCGCGGATTTGCTTTTGTTTGGTTGGCGCTCGGTATGACCGCATTAATGGGAATGGGGGCTGTTGCGATCGACATTAGCATGTGGTACGCCAGAAAGGCGGACCTACAAAAGACCGCTGACAATGCGTCGCTTGCCGGCGCTTTTATGCTCGCCCACGGCGGCACGATAGCGCAGGCTGTTGATAAGGCTAACCAGATCGCGTCTTTAAACGGCTATTCTCTCACGATGCCGGCAGATCACTCCAATCCGAATGCGACATCCGCATCGGACATCAAATATCCTGTTGGCACGCACAACAGCTGGTTTTCGGTGCGAGTGCAAAACAGCCAAATACCGTTCTTCGCGCGTGTATTGGGACATGGCGCACAGCATCTCGAAGCCACGGCAACCGCTGAATACCAAGCTTACGTAGACGCCCCTATTCCAGTAACGGAAGCAGGATACAATGGCCTCGACACGAATTATTCAGTCTTTGGCCCGTATGCTTGGCGAGCCTACGGCGATCAGTACAGTCCCATGTACGAAAGCACGTCGACTCCGGGTCCGAAATACGTCAGTGGTACGAGTGGACCGTTGCTGTCTAATAACGATTTCACCAACAACCAAAAGGGCTATGACTTCACAATTACTGTGCCATCGGATTTTAGCACCAAAAATCCTGGTAAAAAACTTCAGATCGACATCTTCGATCCGGACTGCATTAACAAAGGCGGCGCCACAGACGCGAGTGCGATTGTTAAGGATCCTCTTACTGGCCTGATTACCGGCGGAACGATCGATGAAATCCGCAATGGGCAATCAGGCAGGACAGACGACTATACAAAAACTGACTTCAAAGTTGTGTTTACCCCAGATGCATTGGGCTCCACAGATAAAGTCATCGCGGACCAAGTGTACTGGAAAGACGCCACTACGGATTTGCAATGGGTAACGCCGCCTGGATTTACGTTTGACCCGGCTGCGACGATCAGCCAATATGGCAGCGGTCGTTTCCACGTTCAGGTAAAATCAATCGATGGATCCAGTGAAAACGGGTTTAATATTCGCTCAGGTCCTGAGGTAGCTGCGGCGGATCTCAAATCAGTAACCGTGAGCGGCCAACAGTATACGCTCTCAAATATTTCGGAAACGGCTTGGCACAATAAGTACAGCGGTGATCCCGCAACCGCAAGCGCCGGTAAAAATGGCACACAGGTGGCCGCTCATGGCCGTATCCCATTGAACTTCAATGCGAACGGTAAAGCGGATATTTTGCTGGGTTACGTTCCCGCGAATGCTGCGGGAGGTACGATTACGGTGGATCGGTTTGATACAGATATCGCTCCCTCCGGTCAGTCCAATATAAAAGTCACCTATACATGCGATACGCTTGGGACAGGCGACTACACAGGATGGGATTCTGGCCACCAAGTCAGCTGGGGCTCCTTTGTTCCTGGGGTATGCAACAACACGGTGCAAACAGACACAATCCCCTTGTCACCCACTTACTCTGGAGGAAACTGGACCGCGCATTACTGGGCGGGAGGTCAGGACTCCTCCAGCTGGACTTTACACGCCACCGTTCCTGGAGGCAGTATTAATCTAGTCGGCGACGTGGGGCAGCTGCACTAACTCAATGATCTCTGCAATGCTGATTCCGGTTCTGCTCACGATCGTTCTGCTCATCGCCGTCTTCACGGACATTCGAACGCAGAAGATATACAATTGGCTGACATTCCCAGCCATCGGGCTGGGAATCGTCATCAACATATGTCTGCACGGGTGGCATGGTTTGACGTTCGCCCTTTGCGGCATGGGCATCGCCTGTTTGTCATTGTTCATCACGGGCGGCATGAAGTTCGGCGATATGAAGCTGTTTATCGCCGTAGGCTCTATGATGGGGCCTGGTTTCATGCTGATCGCTCTTCTTTGCACGTTTGTGGTTTCCGGCGTACTCGGCATCCTGTACGCGTGGAAGAAGGGCGTGCTGCGTCATACGGTGAAAAACACGCTCACCGGACTTCAATTGCTTCTCACTCTGAAATCGCTCAACAGCCTCAAAGCAATGGCGAGCGAATCCAAAGCCGGATATATGGCGTATGCTCCCTCGATCGCACTCGGCGTCGCCGTTGCTGCTTATCTGCTCAAAACGGGCGCTCTCGTAAAACCTTTTTAAAATCCCTCATAAGAAAACGAGCACATTGTTCGTTCTCGTGTTATAATTCAGAACGAGACGATGCTGGGAAGTGCTTTAGACGCAGTTCAGAATTGTTGTAACCACACTCACAACATTTTTACGCACACCCAAAGCTCGAATTGCCCAGTTCTACACAGTCGAAACACCTGTTTTGACGACAATAGCCTAGACGACGCATATCCGCGACCCACAATCGCGCACAGAACACTATCGATAGGATTACAGCACTATGTCCACTCCTTCCGACAAAACACTTCGCCTTGAGCGCACAAAGCTCAACCCGCAGGGACCCAAGGGGCGCAACACAACGCTGATCATCGCGGTGGTCGCAGGATCGGCGGCGGCCTTGCTGGCGTTTATTCTCTTAAGCCGACGCCCAACGGAGACGGCCCCCGCCCCCGTCGCGGTGGTAGCGCCGGTAATGTCGTCAATCGTTGTGGCGAGCAAGGATATCCCCGCTCGAACGATCATCACCAATGATATGGTGAAGATCGACAACGTGGCGCAGACGAAGCTGACCGGACAAGAGTCGGCGCTACCGGCCGATGTTCTTGGAAAAGTCGCCAACGTGCCGATCGCTGCGGGCGCGCCGATTATGACGAGCGCCGTGATGGCGAAAGATCCTGGTCTCGGCTTATCGTACACGTTCCCCGCCGAGTTCCGGGCCATGACAATTGCGCTCGATCCGGTCAGCAGCGTCGCCGGCTTCCTCAAGCCTGGAGACCATGTGGATGTGCTCTCGACGTTTGACGCCGGGCACGGACAGTCTCTGACCCGAACTGTTCTGCAGGATGTCACCCTGCTCGCCACCGGTCAGACGGCGATGCAGTCCTACTCCGCGGGATCCGGCGGCGTACTGAACTCGGGAGCAAATCCGGCCACAACGGACGGAACCGCGCCGAAGGCCCAGGATATCCCGAACGCCACGGTGATCGTCACTCCGAAAGACGCACAGACGCTCATGCTGGCCGCCTCCAAGGGCAAGCTGATGCTCACTCTGCGCGCGGCTGGCGACACGCTCAAGCAGGAAATCCCATCCGTCCGCCTGAGCGCGGTTTCCACCATTCCCCCGGATTATGGCGGCGTCCCCGCTCCGCGCCCGCAGCCGGCTCCTTACAACCCGCCGGTTCCGCTGGTCGCCCCACTGCCTGGGCCGTCGGTCGCCACAACGAATATCATTCCGATGCCAAGCACGGTTACCGTGATCCGCGGCTCGGCGGCCAGTTCGGTCTCGGTCGGCCCGTAAGCTTTGCGTCGACCGACTGTGTTTCGCAATCCGAAGATGACGAATAAGATGGCGATAGGATCAATCCCTATCGCCGCGACGAGAGATACAATTGCAAAAAATGAATCAAAAACGGAACACATGCGCACTTCTCGCCCTCACACTGACGACTCTGCCCGCACTGTCGCCGACAGCGAACGCCGGAACCCCAGTGGCGAAAACGAACTACCGCCCAGCGCACACCCGCGCCGTGACGCGGCGCGTTCATAATCGTTCGTGGAGCCGCCGCAGCGTCGCCCGCGCACAAACCATGGTATCCGTGCCGGTTGTTGCGCCGCTTCCGAGCGCGCAGCCGTCGCTGGCGGGCTGCTACGATCCGAAGGCAAGCGCTCAGCGCATGTCCTCGAGTCTGGCCCCGGCGCCGATCATCCCACTGCTGCAGCCTTCGCCGGTCACGGCCCCTATCGCCCCCGCCGCCGCCGCGAGGGCGCCGCAGAAGGCCAAGACGATCGTCAAGACGCTGCACGCCGGCGAATCCGATGTCCTGGAGTTCGACGGCATCACCACAACCGCCGTCGGCGATCCGGCTGTCGCCGACATCGTTCCGCTTTCCACCCGGCGTTTGCTCATTAACGCCAAGTCGGCGGGCAAAACCACGATCTTCGTATTCGACTCGCGCGGCAAGAATATCGTACGGGTCAGTGTTGAGCCGGGACAGAACATGATCCCGATCGCACAACGAATCGAAGAAGAAATCGGTGTGCCGACGATTACGGTGCGCGCCGTCAACGAAACCATCTTCCTGGAGGGCTCCGCGCCGACGCAAGCCTCTTCCTCGATGGCCGAGGCGATCGCCAGCGCTTATACCGCCAAAGTCAAAAATCTGGTCGTCATCGGCGAGCAGACGCATATTCTGACACTCTCCGAGCGCTACGAAAAGCTTCTGTCGGAGAATCTCGCAAACACCGGTATTGAAGTCGGCGTCATCGACGAGAAGACGATTGCGCTGACCGGCAAATACGCCTCCCCGATTGGCTCCGCCGCCACTCAGACATTCGCCGGTGATATCGAAGGCTCCTCAAACTCGACCGTGAAAAAGTATGTGGATCCACTGGAGAGACTGCTGGCGTCTTTGCCGACGGAACTGAAAGTCGTCAATCTGATCAACTTCCAGCAGCGCGAAGCGCAGCAAATTCTGGTGCGAACCCGGATCATTGACATTGACCGCAATTCCACCAAAAACATCGGGTTGGATTGGGGATCAGTCAATTACACCGGTGGGACCGCAGGCGGCCGAACACAGTTCGAGATTCTCCCTGGGAGCTTCCGCTTCGGTCAGCCAGACGGTCCTCCTACTGGAAACTTGTTGGGAGGCGGCAATCTGGCGCGGCTCCAACCGCTCGGCGCGTCTCTCAGCGCTCTGATCACGGAAAACAAGGCTCGTGTTTTGTCCGAGCCGAGCATGCTGGTTTTGGATGGCAATGAGGGAAGCATTCTCGTCGGCGGCGAACTGCCGATCCCGGTCATCCAGCCTGGCGGCGGCAGCGCCACTACGATCCTGTACCGGCCTTTCGGTATCCGGCTCAGTGTGGCTCCCACCATTGTTTCGGACGATACGATCCAATTGACGGTGACGCCTGAAGTCAGCCAGATCGACAACATCAACGGAATCATTTCCAATGGAAACAATATTCCCGCGCTGAGCGTGCGCCGAGAAACATCGACGCTGCAGATGAAGGACGGACAGACGCTGGTCATCGGCGGCCTTTACTCCAACAATCTGTCTCGCGTCGTGAAGGAAATCCCGCTGCTGTCGAAAATTCCGATCCTCGGAGAATTCTTCAAGCAGACGTCCACGAAGAAAGACGAAACGGAGCTGCTCGTTCTGGTCGAGGCGCAGATTGTCAAGCCAACGACCAAGGGCGTTCAGCCCCCGGCTCCTGGCAGTTTGGAGAATCTGGGAATCACACGACCGCACGTTCGGCGACATGAGTTCGATCAGGACTACCCGGAAATTCAAAACTTCTTGCGGCCCGACGGCGAGCGGCCGAAAGAAGAGATCTTTATGCCTGACAAGCCGACCACTCCGGATGGAAAGTAACTAGTTATGATCCGTGTACTGATAGCGGACAGTAACCCTCCTTCGCGCGAAATTCTGCGGGCGCACCTCGCATCCGACGCGGAGATGGAAATTGTCGGATTGGCGCGCGATGGGCAAGAAGCACTACAGCTTGCCCATCAATATCGACCAGATGTCGCCCTGCTCGCAGCCGACCTTTCCGTGCAGGATGGCTTTCAAACGGCAGAGTATCTGGCGGGTGTCGGATACCTTCCGACACAATGCATCATTCTGTCAGAAACCAATACGATCGATCAGCTCCGCCGCGCCATGCGCAGCGGAGCCAAAGAACACCTGAGCCTTCCCGTCAGCCGTACGGATCTGATCAAGACGGTGCGGGAAGTGTATCAGGAAGAGCAGCGGCGGCATACGCCCTCGTTCGCTCAGGCGGCCGACCCCAAAAAGACAACCAAGGTTATCTCCATCACGGGCGCCAAAGGCGGGATCGGCAAGACGACGCTCGCCACCAACCTTGCGATCTCCATCGCGCAGGAAACTCGCGAGCCAACGATCCTGATCGATCTTTATGTGCAGTTTGGCGATGTGGGTATGCTGCTGAACATGGCTCCGCAGCGCACCATCGCCGAGCTCGCCACGCTCGATCCCTCGGAAGTTGACGAGCAGCTTGTCGCCGATTGTATCGCTCAGCATGAATCGGGCCTGCACGTGCTGTTCAGTTCCAAGACCCCAGTGGCGCTTGACTCGATCACCGTTCCATGTATCGAAAACGTCATCGGGCATCTGAAGCAGCACTATCGGTATATCGTGATCGACGTGCCGCCGATTCTGCACACAACGACGCTTTACGTCCTGGCGCACGCCACAACCGCGCTGATCGTGGCGAATCTCTTCGATCTCACCACCGTCAACGACACACGCCAGCTGCTTCAAACGATCCAAGGCAAATACGTGGCGCGGGAAAAGATCAGTCTGGTGCTCAACCGCGTTTCCAAGCAAAACCGCCTCTCGGTATCCGACATCGAATCGACGCTTGGTTATCCGGTCAGCGCCCAGATCCCCAACGATGGCATGGTGGTTCCCGCCGCCGTCAACCAGGGAATGCCCTTTATCGTTTCTCAGCCCAACACTGCGGTATCGCAAAGCATCCGCCAATTCGCGCGCTCCCTTGCGGGGATCGTCAACATGGAGAAGACCATGATGATGAGCGCCGATGAACTCGCCGGCGGCCGTAAGCGCGGCTTCTTCTTTGGCGGGCAAGCCGCCCGGCCCGAGGGTTAAAACACATGGCATTTTTTCGTAAGCGGGACGAACAGCCGCAGCAGCCGGAATATCCTCCGTATGAGCCGCCGCCGTCACGCGCACTGAACCTCGACACCACTCCCGTCGAGCAGCCGCTGCCGACATTCTCCGTCGCCGACCGTCTCGCCTCCGTGATCGAATCGGAAGCGTCGGACGACACGCTGTTCAATATGCGCCGAGCCGGCGGGGACCCGGGCGTCGCCCTCCCCACCCAAACGTCCGCCGATATGGAAAACGCCGTGCCAAACGCGGCGGAGATGACTGAGCTCAAGCAAAAGATTCATAAGCGATTCGTCAAAGACTCCGAGGACGACATCGCCGCTGTCAGCCGCCTATCGCGCGAAGCCTTGACGGAGCAGATCCGTGTTCAGACGAACCAGGTAATCCAGGAGGAAGGGATTACCCTCCCCCAGACCCTGCGCCGACAGCTGCTGGACTCCGTCGTCAGCGAGATCATCGGCTTCGGGCCTCTAGAAGCGCTATTGAAGGACGAGGCTGTGACGGAAGTCATGGTCAACAGCGCACACCAGATCTATGTGGAGCGCAAGGGCAAGCTGACGCGCGCCGTGGAAACCTTCGAAGACGACGCACACGTTCTGCGCATCATCGAACGGATCGTCGCGCCGCTTGGCCGGCGCATCGATGAAAGCTCGCCGATGGTCGACGCGCGCCTCCCGGACGGCTCCCGCGTCAACGCCATCATCCCGCCGCTGGCGATCAAGGGTCCGTCGCTCACGATTCGAAAGTTCGCGAAAGACCCCTATAAGTCCGACGATCTCGTGCGCTTCGGCACCGTTACGCCGCAGATGGTGGAGTTCCTGCGCGCCTGTGTTTATGGACGCTTGAACATCATCGTTTCCGGAGGAACCGGCAGCGGCAAGACGACGACCCTGAACGTATTGTCGTCGTTTATCCCCGACGACGAGCGTATCGTCACCATTGAGGACGCCGCTGAGCTCCAGCTCCAGCAGGATCACGTCGTGACGCTGGAAAGCCGCCCATCGAACCTGGAAGGCAAAGGCGAAGTCTCCATCCGTCAGTTGGTAAAGAACTCGCTGCGTATGCGTCCTGACCGAATCATCGTCGGAGAGTGCCGCGCCGGCGAGGCGCTGGACATGCTTCAGGCGATGAATACCGGCCACGACGGCTCCCTTTCCACAGCTCACGCCAATACGCCGCGCGACGCCGTCGCTCGTTTGGAAACGATGGTTCTGATGGCGGGAACCGCGCTTCCGGTCAAGGCGATCCGCGAACAGATCGCCTCGGCCGTCCAGTTGATCGTTCAGCAGGGACGACTGCGCGACGGAAGCCGTAAGATCACGCACATCACGGAAGTACAGGGCATGGAAGGCGAAGTCGTCGTCCTGCAGGATATCTTCCGCTTCGAACAGCGTGGAGTGGACGCGAACGGCAAGATCATCGGTGAGATGCGGCCGACGGGCCTGCGCCCTAAGTTCATGACAACATTGACGGCGCAGGGAATCAATTTCCCGAAAGACCTATTTCTCTAAGGAGTTTTGCACATGTCGTCCTATATTATCGTCGTGGCAATCTTCTTGGTGACCTGCGGCGGCGTCTACGCGATCACGGAAGTCATGGCGCAGCGCAGCCGGCGCGTCCGCGACCGGCTGAGCAACATTACCGGCGGTTTCACCTACGGAGCCGCCGGCGTTCTGGAGCCGATGGAAGACGCAGCCCCGGTTAGCCGAAGTATGTTTTCGTCCGCGGGAGGCGATGTTCTTCCGACCGTTTCCGCTTACCTTCAAGGCAGCAGTCTTGGCCGTGATCTGCGCATGGCGATGCACCGCGCCGGCGTCAAGCTCCGTCCGGCGGAATTTGTCGGCATCTGTATTGCCTCCGTAATCGGAATGGCGATGATCGGCCTCTTTCTGACGAGCCGCATCTGGATGTGTCTCATCATGGGCGCCATCGGCTACGCGGTCCCGGTCGTCATGCTCAAGATGAAGCAGAACAAGCGCCGCAACGAATTCGATGGGCAGTTGCCGGATGCGCTGACGCTGATCTCTTCCTCCCTTCGAACGGGATACTCGTTCACCAGTTCGTGTGAGATGATCATTACCGAAATGCCAGCTCCGATCTCGGAAGAATTCGCATGGGCTCGCGGCGAAGCGCAGCTCGGCGTTCCAATGGAGCAGGCGCTTGGTCGCATGGTGGAGCGCGTCAATTCCTACGATCTCGACCTTGCCGTCACCGCCGTCTCGATCCAGGTCCAGGTGGGAGGCAACCTTGCCGAAATCCTGGACACCATCGCCAAAACGATCCGTGAGCGCGTGCGAATCAAAGGTGAAATCGACTCGCTGACCGCCGAAGGCAAGCTGTCCGGGTGGATCGTATTCCTACTTCCCGTCGTTTTAGGCCTCTTTCTCAATCTGCGAGATCCGAATTACTTCAAACCGATGTTTAACGACCCGCTGGGACCGACATTGATTATTATTACCCTAGTACTTCAGTTCGCCGGCGGGTTGATCATCAAAAAGATGGTCGCGATCGACGTGTAAGGAACGAAACTATGCTCATTGCCGTCGTACTTCTCATATTTATCTGCACCATGGCGCTTGTCATCGGTCTCGCGTCCCCTAGCCAGGACCGCAATCAGCTGAGCATGCGCATCAGCAACATCGCCCGCACGATGGACGATGAAACCGCCATGAAGTCGCTGGCGGACGCCGAGCTGGACGCATCCTTTGCGGAACGCGTCGTGCGTCCCGCTCTGCGCCAGCTAGCGGGTGTGGCGATGAAGCTCAGCCCCAGCGGCGCAAGCGACGCCACACGAATGCTCCTGATCCGCGCGGGCAACCCTGGAAAGATCGGCGTCACCGAGTTCATGGGCATCAAGCTGATCGCTTTCGTGGTCATGCTCGCCGCCGGATTCTTCGCCTCGAAGATCGTCGCCGACGATATTTTGATGCGACTGGTCGTCATTATCTTTGGAGGCATCGCCGGCCTAACGCTTCCGGACAGCGTCATGCAGCAGATGATTGGGGCGCGCCAGTATAAGATCCGCAAATTTCTGCCGGATACGATCGACCTGCTGATCGTCAGCGTCGAGGCGGGCCTCGGTTTCGACGCCGCCATGGCGAAGGTCGTGGAAAAGGTGAAAGGCCCGATCTCCGAGGAATTCGGTAAGGCGCTGGACGAGATGCGCGTCGGAAAAACTCGCGCTCGCGCGCTCAAGGATATGTCGATCCGTGTGGAGATCCCCGAGGTCACCTCGTTCGTCGCCGCGATCTATCAGTCCGAACAACTCGGCGTCAGCATCGCCAGCGTTCTGCGCGTCCAGAGCGAAAGCATTCGTATCGCACGCACCCAGCGCATTCGCGAAGCAGCCGCCAAGCTCCCGGTCAAGATGCTGTTCCCGCTGATCTTCTGTATCTTCCCGGCCATCTTCACGGTTCTTATTGGACCTGGACTGATCGCGATCATGAACGCCTTCAAAACGATGTAATCGTGTTGAGACAACGCACAATGGATACTAAGAAGCTGGAGATATTTCTCCAGCTTCTTTTTTCATGGCGTGATTAGGAATTTAAAAATATTTCCTCTTGTTAGCATCACTTAATGAAGTAGTATGTTATACTAATATTAGGTTAGACAAACTTCTCAAAGAGGAACCATTGATGAAAATTCTCTCAAGCGCCTTTGTATCCGCTGGAGCATTGATTGCTTTCAGCGCCATTGGAGCTAATGCTCAGACAATACGTGTTCATGATACGACACTTCATCAGCAGCAGCCCTATGGCAGCACTTGGTACTCTATCGATTCCACCTCAGCCTCGCAAAATCCGAACTACCAAACGGTAACAGTCAAGTTTACGGCCTATAAATCTGACTTCTACGCGAACCGAACCAACAATGCGATAATTAAGTTAGTGCTCTTGGACACACTGTCAGGCACACAATCGACAATCAGTACTACCTATCTTACAACAACTTCAACAACATATACGATTAACGTCCCGACTTGGTCTGACACACACCACCGAATCATCGAATCGTGGACAAGCGATCAAACATACGACGCCAATAAGCCGGGATACGATGAAACGCTGTTCCAGACAGACTTCCAAGTTCTCTGGTAATTTTCCAGCGATTGGCTGATTTCAGTGATGGTCAAGAACGCAAAGAGAGCATGCAAAAAGCCGGAGGGATTTCCCTCCGGCTTTTTTTGCATGTTGGAAGAGAGTGGAGTATAATTGTCGCACTGACCGAATTGCCTTGGGAGACCGACGATCGAACCATGCCCCATTCCCGTGACGACATTGTACGCTCCAAGAAAAAGCAAATGCGCGCCCCAGGCGTGAAGCCCGCCGATCCCAAAGATCGCGCGGCTCGCGTGGCGCAGGCGCTGCGCGACCTTGAGCGGATCGGCGCCGCCTTCTCCGTGACCGATGTCTGCGACCGCACAGGCATCTCCCGCGCCACGATTTACCGGCATAAAGAACTGCGCGATCTCATCGGCGCGCGCGGGGACGCGCCGCGCAAGGTGGACGCCGAGGTGCATGAGAAGCTGGAATCGCGCCACCACACCATGAAGGCCAAGGCGCGCGACCTGCGCCGTCAGCTTGCCGAAACCGAAACGAGCTGGGAGGTTATGCGCGAGCGAGCGCTTCAGGCAGAACGCCGTCTTGGGCACGCCGAGCAGCGGATCGAAGAATTGATGCAGCAGCTGGCGCGCTCCGCACAGACCAATACCTCCTCTCATGCGCTGGACGCCGTCGCACGCGACCTTGGGCCAGAGACCGTGCGCCGCGCCAAGCGCCAATTGGCGCGCGCGCTCCACCCCGATCTCTTCGCCAAAGATACCGCCGCCGCCGCTCTGGCGACAGAAATCCTCAAGGCGCTCAACGCCCTCTGATTTCCCATCCCTTCCCAACGTTACGGAAACACTAGGAGCGTCTTATGGCCGATCTGCTTGTCCCGCTTTACAAACTGCCCGCGCGATCCGAGGGTGAGAATGCGCTTCTGGACCAGAATATCCAGATACGCCGTCCCAATACCTTCGAACTTACTCCTGTATTAGAGTTTATCAAAAGCAACTTCTCGCAAGGATGGGCCGATGAGACTGCCGCGACGTTCGGGCGCCAGCCGATCTCCAGCTTTATCGCCATTGAGAACGGAAAAACGGTCGGCTTCGCCGCATTTGATTCGACGCGCCGGGCGTTCTTCGGCCCTACAGGTGTCGCTGTCTCTCATCGCGGCAAGGGAATTGGAAAGGCTCTGCTGATCGCGAGCCTATGGGGATTGTCCGATCTCGGATACGCGTATAGCATTATCGGCAGCGCCGGCCCCGTCGAATTCTACAAAAAAACCGTGGGAGCGATTGTCATTCCGGACAGTTCGCCAGGAGTTTACGCCAATCTGCTGGAGCGTGGTTAAATATTTCCACTCAAGGCGCAGGATTCGAACGCCTTCCGTGGAATATGGGATCGTTCCCATACCGACAAAGGAGCCATACTTGAGCACGACTAAATTTCGCTGGGGCATCATCGGCCTTGGCAGCATTGCGAACCAGTTCGCAACGGGCTTACAATCCGTTCCCGACGCAGAGCTTACGGCGGTCGCTTCCCGCACGCAGGACAAAGCCGACGCCTTTGGAGAAAAACATGGCGCCGCGAAACGATACGGCAGTTACCAGGAACTCGCCGCCGATCCGGACGTCGACGCCGTTTATATCGCTACGCCCCACCCCATGCACGCCGAGGACTCCATCCTGTGTCTTGAGTCCGGCAAAGCCGTGCTGACGGAAAAGCCGTTCACTGTCAACGCCGCGCAAGCGCGCGCGACGATCGAAGCCGCACGAGCGAACAATGTCTTCCTGATGGAGGCGATGTGGACACGGTTCTTCCCGGTCATGGCGAAGGTCCGAGAGCTGATCGCCGCCGAGGCCATTGGGGACCTGCGGATCGTCCAGGCGGACTTCGGTTTCCGAGCGGGCGTCAACCCGGAAAGCCGCCTTTTCAATGCGGCGCTGGGCGGCGGCGCGCTGCTCGATGTCGGAAGCTACTGTCTGTCGCTGGCGTCCATGCTGCTTGGAGCGCCGGAACAGATCACGGGTGTTGCGGAAATCGGCGAGACCGGCATCGATGAACAGAATGGCATTCTTCTGCGCTGCGCCGAAGGACGAATCGCCCTCCTCTCATCCGCCGTTCGCACCAACACTCCGCAGGAAGCGACGCTGATAGGAACCGCTGGCCGAATCCATATCCCCTCTCCCTGGTGGAAACCGTCCAAGCTTGTGCTCACGCGCGACGGTCAGGAAACAGAAACACTGGACCTGCCCTACACCGGTAATGGTTATAATTATCAAGCAGTGGAAGTGGCGGAATGCGTGCGCGCAGGCAAAACGGAGAGCAGTGTCATGCCGCAGGATGAGAGCCTGCGCATCATGGAGACGATGGACGCCCTGCGCAGCCAGTGGGGCCTGACTTACCCGATGGAGCGATAATCAAAATGACGATGGAATATGGCGAGGTTCTGGGAGTCGACAAACGCGTCTCCCGGCTTATCCACGGCACGATCATGCTGTCTCCGGACGCCATCGACGAAGGCTTCGCTCTACTGGACGATGTTTTCGCGCTGGGTTACAACACGTTCGATACGGCGCATGTGTATGGCGGCGGCAACAACGAGCGCCTTTTTGGGCGCTGGATGCGCGAACGCCGCGTTCGCGATCAAGTCGTGGTCGTCGGCAAGGGCGCACACCACAATCAAGACCGGCCGCGCGTCACGCCTTATGACATCACCGCGGATCTGCACGATACGCTCGCGCGCATGCAGACCGATTATATCGACATCTATATCCTGCACCGAGACGATCCCAGCGTCCCGGTCGGCCCGATCGTCGAAGTTTTGAACGAGCATGCGCGCGCCGGTAAGATCGGCGCTTTCGGCGGGTCCAACTGGACCCATACCCGTATCGCCGAAGCCAATGAATACGCGGTCACGAATGGTCTTACTCCCTTTCTCGTGAGCAATCCGAACTACAGCCTTGCGGAGATGGTCAAGGAGCCGTGGGAAAACTGCGTCACGATCAGCGGGCCTTACGGAGCTGAGGCGCGACAATGGTACGCCGACAATGACCAGATCTTGTTCACCTGGTCCAGCCTCGCCGGAGGCTTCTTCTCCGGACGGTTCCGGCGCGATAACCTCAGCGAGTTCACCTCGTATTTCGATAAGCTGTGCGTGGAGTGTTACTGCTACGAGCGAAACTTCGACCGTCTTGACCGCGCCGCTCAGCTTGCCAAGGACAAGGGCGCGACGCTCGCGCAGATCGCCCTCGCCTACGTCCTGAACCAGCCGCTCAAGATCTTTACCTTGGCGGCCGCCGGCGGCAAGGCTGAGGCGCAGGCAAATGTGGAGGCGCTGGGCATCAAGCTGACGCCGGGTGAGCTAGCATGGCTCGACTTGCGCGCGGAGACGCCCGCCGGATAAGATACCACGTTATGACAGATCATGACACGACCGGCGGTATTAAAACCGCCGGTCGTGTGTTTTTCCTACGGCCCCAAATTCACCCAGCCAAGATAGTCGTGAATGGCGTATCCTGCAAACGATGGCCGCGACTGAAATGTCGTCAAATCGCTGGTCAGCATGTTCTCCATGTAAGCATCGCCTTTACCGTAGAATGAGACCGTGCTTCCGGCGTTCGTCGTCTCCACGCCGATCCATACCGGCTTATTGTGCGCGGATGCATAGGCCATTTCGGCTTGCGGGAAACTGGTCAGATTCGTGGCGTTGTTCGTATAGTCCATGATCGCCACTTCATCCGTCAAATCAATTACCCCACGGTCAAGATAATTGAATTGCGATTGGTCCAACCAGAATGGAATTGCTGCGGACAGCGGAATTTGCTGACCCGACGCCGTAATGAGATTTCGAGCGCGGTACAGCAGATCCAAAAGACCATTTTCCAAGGCCGTAGAAGGCCATCCCGGCAATGTGTAAGGCTCGACATCGAATTGAAAACCATCGAAGCGAGTACCCGCCGCGCTTGCGGCGTTAAAACTGAGAAAAGCGCTCACATAGGCGAGGCCGTCGTTTTCATGAGCCGCTGTCGCCCAAGAAGAATCGCCGCACAGGTAAAAAACGCTAATCCCCTTTGCGTGCGCCGTGCTGAGGAAGCTTCGCATCTGCGACGTCCACGTACTGCTGCTGAATTGACTGACCAACCCGCCAAAGAAATAAAGCTTGCCGACTTTATTGGCAGTCTTCCCATACGGCGCCGCGACAAAGTTAAAGAACTGTGTCTGCTGCGCGGAACTAGCGACAATGCTGTCCCCGTTCCAAACCCAGAGCGCCCGCGTGGCGGCGGAAGCGCGAGGGATAGAGCCGCCTGAGAGGACAACCATCATGAATAACACGGCGAAATACGACGAACATTTCCAAAATCGGACGATCATGAGCAATTTCTCCTTTGCTGCAATGAAATGACCGCGAATCTTTTTTAGCGCTTTCACCTCCTTTTCACTTCGCAACAATGGTATAGGACGGCAGTGCGCGGTAAGCGCCGGACGCCGCCAGAGAGCGAAGCACATCGACTTGACTGCCGAGCAAACTCAGCACCTTGGCGGGCAGGGTCGGAGAGTCGAGTTCGACGGCGTAAGCGTGAAGACAGTTGTCAATCTCCCAGCGTGCATCCTGAAGCGCGCTGGAATCCACAGCGTTTTCGGAAGTCTCTTCCCAGCCGGCAGTCTGAAGCATCTTCCTGAGTTTGGCTTTTGAGAAAGGAGTGCGAACATTGGCCTCGCTGTCGGTCCGGTGCGCTTCGATCTGCCCTTGAATTAACACCGAGAGCAAATGAGCCGTCTGGTCAAAGCCTTGCGGCTCTATATCCCATTCCGAAAAGCACAGACGCCGCGCCCAGGGACGGATGTGCTGAAGCGTTTGACGGATCTGGTCCAGATTTGCGAAATACCATGAGCAGTGCGCCATGACTACATAGTCGAACGCATTGTCTTCGAATAGATGCGCCGGGTCAAGAACGTCATACTCGAAGTGAAACGTGATCCGGCGGCCCAGCGGCGAGCGAATCAGCGCGGCCGCCGAATCACCCAGCGTGATCGGAGCGCCATAAGACGGGTCGGCGATATCCACGGCCGTCACATGGCCCTTATCTCCCACGGCAGCCGCCAGAACGGCGGTCATGTCGCCCTGTCCGCAGCCGATCTCTAGAACCTTCGCTCCAGGCAAAATGCCCCACCGATTGAGCAGCTCCGTTCGAAACTGTGTTTGCACAGCTTGAACGTCTGGAGAGATCGCATAGACCGCCATGTGCGCGGAAATCTCGTGTGAGTCCATCAATGAATTCTCCCGCCTGAAGCACGCCGTACCTCATTCGCTGCGGGCGGCGCCCGCAGCAGCGATACTTTGAGGCTCTCGCAGCATCTCTGGATCGAGCATTGAAGACGCCAACCCGACTGTGGGTTCATCGGATCGCACACGGCCATCGTCCAGCGGATCGCGTGAGACCGTCTTCAGAAGTTTCAGTACATCCCGGGTGTCTTTCAGGCCGCCGATCGTAAACCAGACAATGGCCGGCACGCTCTGCGCCACGAGGATCAGCAAATATGTATGCCAGAACTTCGGCCAGAACGTCTCAGGAATCGCATTCCAGACGAAGTGCATCGCGGACACCGCCACAAAGACCAGCCACCAGCCGAGGGTCCAGGCGGCGTAGGCGATCGCCAGCCTGCGGTCGCCCTTGCTGAACTCCTTGCCCATGCCCAGCAGTTCCTGCCATCGGCTCAAAACGACGCTCTTGGTTTCGTGTTCGTGCGGATCCACGGTATACGGTCCGCGATGAAGCATCCGCTCCAGATTGAACGGACGCCGACCGCCCCCTGTCGCAAGCGACACAATCACATACAATGCAAACGCGAGCACGATAGAGATCAGGCCCTGCCACTGTCCGTTGATCGGAAACGGCGTCGTATGATGCGTCTGCCACATCACCGGAAGGATCAGCCCGCCGACGCCGAAAACCGCGCCGACGATGAGTGCGGCGAAAGCGCCGGCTGTCGTGCCAAACCGTGTGTAGAGGCCCCCGATCATGACCGATCCCGCGCCGCCGATCCAGATCGTCCCCGTGATGATCTGAAAGAAGTAAATCTTGTCCGTTTCGACATAGACCAGGCTAAAACAAAAGGCGAAGACCGCGACAAAGAAGATCGACCATCGCAGCCAGCGGACATGCTCTTCCGGCGGCATCGGCTTGTTGCGCAACGGCATCACGACGTCCTGCACAAAGATACTGCCCCAGGAGTGCATGTATGTATCGTGGCAGGTAAACGATAGGAACACCACGACCATCACAAGAAGTCCTTTGATCCCAACAGGCAGCAGATGCGCCAGCGTCACGGGAACGACCATTTCGTTCTGAATGGCTTTGTTGCCGATGTGATGCAGAATATCGTTGACATTCGCCGCCTGAGCCGCGTAATGGGAATCATGCAGGATGGTGAACGCCGCTAGCGGCAGTACCAGGGTCATTAGCGTCAGCGGCGCCTGACGCCACACGGTGATCAAGCTGCCCATGCGCTGCTCGTGCGGGTTGCGCGCCGATGTCATAAAGCCCTGGGCGCCTAACCACGTCTGGCTTCCATAAACCATAACGACGATGCTGATTAAGTAATACCAGACGTTAAAATCCTTAACCTGACTGGTATGAAACGGGTTGAGCATGGAGGCGTTCACCGGCGCGGTTTGCAGAGCGGCGACGGTATGCTCCCACGGAACCATCAGTAGTACGGCGACCGCAATCGCAAGGTATGCGGCGGCGGCGATGATCCCCTGCGCGCACTCCGTGATCATGATCGAGATTTGTCCGCCGGAGTTGACGAAGAAGAGCGCCAGCCCCAGATCGGCGACCATCAGCGCCGGGTAAGTGGCGATGTGCAGTCCCAGCATGGAGAACGTGTCGGGAAGCCCGCAGAAGTAGATCAGAAAGCGCGCGGCGATGGCAGGAAAGATGCCGAAGTTCAAAATTCCCGAAAGCCAGCACAGCAGACCCGCGAAAATTCGGAACTTGCGGCTGTAACGAACCTCGAAGAACTGACCGACGGTCAGCGAGCGCGTTTCACGCAGCCGATAGAACACCCACCCTGTCAGGGCGAGGACGATTGGCAGCGGCGAAGACATCATTCCCCACCAGATCGTCGGAAATCCCGCCGTCGTAAACGCCTGCCACCCCGCGACCAGGGAGATCACGCCGAAGTTCGCCATCTCACCACTGATGGTGAGAAGATAACGGCCGGCGGTACGATTGGCCGAAAGAAAGTCGGCGACGCCGCGCATCAGCGACCCGGCGCTCCAGCTGACCCAGCGCACAAAGAGAATGGCGGCAAAGACAATCGCCCAGTCGATCCAGCTCAGGTTCACGACATTTCCAGCCTTTCCTCAAGATCAGCCGGCGACGGTGACAGCTTCTTCCACTTCGGCGGCGCGCCGAACGGCGGTCGGGACATCCAGCGGCCGATACGCCACTCCCAGCGCCGCCAGACGCTTCACATGAACGCTCAAACGCGCTCGGAAATCAGAATAGTCCCGGCACTCACGGGAAGACCAGGTAACCTCGGACAGGGCCGTCAGGCGCGGAAACGCCATGTATTCGACCTGGGCGGGGGTCGGCATGTACTCTGTCCAGAGCTGCCCTTGCGCCCCCAGGACATGATGCTCCAAATGCGCTGGGATCTTCGCGGGAACGGGCTCGTAGGCGTACACCGTCTCCAGGGTCACGATATCGTTGAACGCCAGCGGCTCGTGAGCCCAATCCTCGGTTTGGTAGTAATCCAGATAGGTATGGCTGTAGGGCGCCATGACCACGTCATGCCCCGCGGCGGCGGCGGTGACTCCGCCCACCTCCCCGCGCCATGACATCACGGCCGCATTCTCGGCCAGGCCGCCTTGCAGGATCTCGTCCCACCCAATCAATCTTCGGCCCTTCAAGGTCAAAAACTCATCCATGCGCCGAATATAGTACGACTGCAATTCCTCTTCATCGCTCAGGCCAAGTTCACGAATACGGGTTTGAGCCACGGTGCTTTCCCGCCACTGTGTCTTGACGGCCTCATCTCCTCCAACATGAATGAATGGAGATGGGAAAACGTCCATCACCTCCGAAAGCACATCCTGCAAAAAGGCAATCGTCGTTTCCAGAGGATTAAACAGCTCGGCGTGGATCCCCCAGCGCGGGCTGACATCAACTCTCATATCTGTGCAGCCCAGTTCGGGATACGCCGCGACGGCGGCCTGCGCGTGTCCGGGCATTTCAATCTCCGGGACAATCGTCACATGCCGGCGGCGCGCATACTCCACCACTTCGCGCATCTGCTCCTGCGTATAGAAGTCGCCGTAAGGCGTCCCATCGAAGACTTGTTCTTCGGGGTCGAAATCCGGGCGCGTGGGGCTCTTCTCCGCAAACCCCACCAGCGTTTCTTCGCGAAACGCCCCAACTCTCGTTAGCTTCGGATACTTTTTGATCTCGATGCGCCAGCCCTGATCGTCGGTCAAATGCAGGTGCAGAATGTTCAGTTTGTGCAGCGCCAGTGTGTCGATAAACTTGCACAGAAACTCCGTCGGCATGAAATGCCGGGAGACGTCCAGCATTGTCCCACGCCAGACAAATCGAGGCGAATCCTCAATCTCGATACAGGGAACAACCCACTCCCGGTCTTCACAGATCTCAGCGCCCAGCATCGATGAGGGCAATAATTGCAATAACGTCTGTAATCCATAGAACAATCCTGCGGAAGAGGCGGCGGCGATCGTCACGCGAGCCGGCGACACGGACAACCGATAACCTTCATCGCCCAGCGCCGCCAGAGTGGCATCCAGAGTAAATTCCAGCCTGGACGCCGCGCCCGCCGGCGTTTGCTCCACCGGCAGCGCAAATCCCAGGGCGGGCGTCAGACGCTCCGACAGCAGCAGCGCTTCGGACCGCGCCTCCGCAGCGGCGACGATCACCGTGCTGTGCGTGAATTGGAAGAAGCCTTCGCGCTGTCTAAGGCGGCTAGGCTTCGGGATGATATGGACGTGTGGGAAACACGCATCGTCGGGCGCACAGGCAAGATACGACATGAATAGTTCCTTGGACAAATAATATCAATGTTAACGCGCCGCCATCAGCGCCGAACGGTTTTCGGCGGTGGATTCGCGTAAGATCAAGTCAGGCTGAAGCACCACGTCCGAGATGTCTTTACCGGACGCGAGCTCGATCAGCGACTCGGCCGCCGACCGGCCGAGCGCAAGACGGGCCTGCCGGACAGTCGTCAGCGCGGGCAGCATATAATCGGCAACGGAAAAATCGCCGAAGCCGACAATGGACAGTCCACGCGGCGAGGAAAGGCCAAGGTCGCGGGCGGCCTTGATCGCTCCTAGCGCCGCGAGGTCGCTGGCGCAGACAATGGCCGTCGGCCGGTGCGTCTGGGTCAGCAGTTGAATGGCGGCGGCGTATCCCGACGCTTCATTGAACCCCTCCCCCGCCTCCGACGCGCCCCGAAGCCCATGCTGCTTCACGGCGTCTCGAAAGCCGCGCAAACGATCCATGGCGTCAAAGTTCGTAGCCGGGCCGCGCACGAACCCAATACGCTCATGGCCAAGCCCGACCAGATGGTTCACGGCGCTCTCCACACCCTTCGCATCGTCGATGTAGACACTCGGAATAGAGCGCCGCCCAGAGTAACGGTTAATAGAGAGGACCCGCAGGCCGTTGTCGCGCAGACGCTCGATCATCTGAACCTGGGCGTCTTCAAACAAGAGACATGCGACGGCGGAGCCAGGCTCCAGAAGATGCGGTGAACTGGCGATTTCATCGCCATGGATCGCCGCCCGATGCCCCGCCGCCTCCATCGCCTGCTGGAAACCTTCCAGCAGCTCAGGGAAGTAGTACGGATCGAGCCGCTGCGCATCCGAGGGAAACAGCAGCGCCATGGGATGCACGGTCCGGGGACCGGCCTCTTGCTGCTCCTTCGGGACAATATAGGTGCCTTTGCCGCGCACACGCAGCAAAACGCCTTCTTCGACAAGATTGGCGATCGCCTGCCGCATCGTCATATGCGCCACTTCAAACCGCCGCGCAAGCTCGAGTTCTCCTGGAAGCCGCTCGTCCGATTTCCATAGACCGGATTCAATTTCCTGGCGCAGAGTACTCGCAACTTCGCGATGCTTCACCACGGACGTTTTCTTGAGATTCACCGGCGATGTCTTTTTGATCATAGCAGTATCGAATGCCTTTGTCTTTGGGATATGCTGTAGAAGCGTAAATTCTATCGCAATGTACGCGATAAATATTCAACAACTCTATATTACCAAAATCCCGCTAAATTTGCCGCAATGATGCAAAAAGAAATCTTTTGGGCTCAACTCTCAGCGCGTGGCGGAGCTCGCCGGCGCCGCGCTCGGCCCCAGCATATCGCGATGCATCGCGTCGCGCGCCGCCGGGCTCATATCGCTGGGCTTGGCGGGGTTTGCGGCGGGAGACTGATGGCTGCATCCGGCGGTTACCGCGACCAGGCCCAGCAGACAGCAGCAGGCGAGATAGACACAGCGAATTTTTCGTTGCTTGGAATACGTCATGGGTTACGGCCTCAAAGTCTGGTAGCGAATGTAGTCGTGGATCGCGTACCCGCGAAATGACGGCTGCGCTTTGAATTTCAGCAGCGCCTGTGCAAGCTGGCTCTCCATGACGGCGTTTCCAACGCCGTAGTACGTTGTCCGGGGCGTGTCTCCGAGGGGGTTCGTTTCGACGCCGATCCAAACGCCCTTGTGCTTGCTGCTGGCGTATGACAGAATCGCGGCGGGATCGCCGACCAACTGCTCGACGGTCGTGACATAGTCCATCACATCGACCTCATCAACCGTGTCGATGATCCGGCGGCCGAGCGCGCCGAACTGCACTCCAGTAAACCAGCGCGGGATAGCCTGGGAAAGAATGACGCGCTGACCAGACGCTTTGATGGCGGCGCGTGAACGCTGCAGCAGATCGACCAAACCGTTCTGGATGGTCGCGGACGGCCACCCGTCCGGCCCTTGCAGTGTATACGGCTCCACGTCGTACTGGAAACCGTCGTAACGCGTATTGGCGGGCGATGTCTTGTTGTAGTTCAGGATCGCCGCGAGATTGCGCAGGCCCTCGGGTTGTCCCTTCGAAGTTGCCCAGCTGGGATCACCGCAGAGATAATCCACTCGAATGTGCTTGCGGTGCGCGGCGGCGATAAACGATCGCAGATGCGCAACCGTGTCGGCATTCTGGAAGTCAGCAGGCTGCATTCCATCGAAATAGATCGTCTTGATTTGATGAGCGGCCACGCCTCGAGGCGCGGCCAGGAATTGGAAGAACGCCGATTGTTTCTTCGCATCCTGCCGGATCGCCGCAGTGTTCCAGACCCAGAGGGCGCGCGACGGAGCAGCGTGGACGACAATAGGAAGCGCGGCGAAGGCCGCCATGGTGAGACAGGTCAGTACATTGCGTTTCATGAAAGAGTATGCGCCTTTGGAGTGGTGCAGGCCCGCTCCATTGTTATAGGAACGAGCCCGGTGGACGACTAACGAACGGTTCGATACTGCGCGGGCGAACCGGTCAGGGTGTCGGGAGCGTCGCCGCCGATCTGCCAGTTCCAGATGGTGACGTTCCCACGGCGCATGGCCTTCACATGTCCATCGCAGAAAGCAAAGTTCGCCATCTTCGTGTGTCGGTACCGGACCTGACCCGGCGATGTTCCTGCGGCATTGGTATCGTTGTCGATGGAATCCCAATCTTTATCTTTGGTCGGCGCTTCATAGGCGTTCCATGGACCGCCGTTCACCGAGCCGGGGTTGACGCGGTAGAGCGTGGTAGCCTGGTCACCATAGGCCGGGATCTGATTGGCTTCGGCGAAAACGATCGTCTCAGCCGGATGCGTCTGCATCGCCAGCGAAGACGGCTTCGAATAATCGAAATTGAAAGAGAACGGATCTCCAATGTCCGTGGAATCGCCGCCGACGCGGGCATTCATCGAATACGCAGTTTTCGCAGAATGAGGAGACGACGGACAAAAGTTGATTGTGGCGATATTTCCCTTGGCCGAGGAGACATAAGGCATGATCGTGTAGTACCAGTAGTCCTCGTCCTTTGAGCCGTCGTCGCCGTAGCCAACGATGCTCATCTCATCGTAATCCTGAGAATACTGAAGATTCGCCAATCCCATTTGCTTGAGGTTGCTGGCGCAGGTAGATTGCCGCGCCTTTTCACGAGCCTGAGCAAAGACCGGAAATAGGATCGCTGCGAGAATCGCAATTATTGCTATCACTACGAGAAGTTCAATGAGGGTAAAGCCCTTTTTATTAAGACCGACAAGCATGACGTTTTCTCCTGATGGATAACAGCGGCCGTCTGCAGAGAGTACTGCAAATACGGTCCAAGAATTTTCGTTCTCAACGCGCCTGACAATACGCTTCTCTTCATTGAGACGGGTCGAATGGAGCGTCTTTGCTCGTCAATTTCTTGGGAGGCTGCGGAATCATCCTTGAAGCCGAAGCCAGAACCAATTTATAGATGACTGGATTTATAATACAACATATCTTTCAAATTGTCAACATATATAGAGCAGTTACAAATAATTCTTTTTGGAGCGACAAGCAGTCCCCGATTCTCTTAGGAAGCGGGGACTGCGGCGACTGTCAGGAGTGAGCCAGGAATGAGAGCAGCTTGGCGTTGACTTCCGCCGCGTGTGTCCAGTTCAGACCATGCGGAGCGTCTTCCAGAATCAGCAGATCGCTGCCCGCAATCAGTGCGTGCGTACGCGCGCCGGTCGCGGCGAGCGGCAGGATACGGTCGGCGCCGCCGTGGATCACCAGAACAGGAATGTCGATCTTAGCGAGGTCCGCGCGGAAATCGGTGAGCCAGGCGGAGACACAGTCCAGCGTGCCCTTGGGAGACGCCTGAGCCGCAATATTCCAGCTTAACTGCACAGCCTCATCGCTGATCCGTGTCCCCTTCAGAATATCCACATTGAAGAAATTAGATAGGAACTGCGCCAGGAAGGCCGGGCGATCTGCAGAGATCGCCTGTTGGATGCCTTCGAATACCGCGCCGTCCACGCCTTCGGGGTTGTCATCACCCTTCAGGAGGAAGGGAGGGATGGCGGCGAAGAAGCCAGCTTTGGAGATGCGCTCGGAGCCGTATTTGCCCAGATAGCGGGCGACTTCCCCGCCGCCCATGGAAAATCCGAACAGCCCCACTTCGCGCAGATCCAGCGTCGTCAAAATCGTTTGAAGATCGGCGGCGAACGTATCGTAGTCATATCCGGAGAACGGCTGGCTCGATCGGCCAAAACCGCGCCGGTCATAGGTGATGACCCGGTATCCGGCGTCGATCAGCGCGGGAACTTGCTTCTCCCATGAGGCTCCGCTGAGAGGCCAGCCATGGATCAGTACGATGGGCTTCCCCGCTCCGTGATCTTCGTAATAGAGCTCGATGTCGCCCGAGTTTTCTTGTCCGACCGTAATGTAGGGCATAAAGCATCTCCAGTTCGTTGAGTGATCTCGCAGTTATCTAAGGCAGTTTCGTATCTCAATAGTTCCCGTAATTCAAGTTTCCATCGCCTCTGCCGAGTAAGCATTCCCTCATCCGGGTATAATGGATCATTAATTTCCTCGAAATTTTTCACTGAAGAAGGTTACACCGCACATGCTCTCCAAGGATATCCTTTCCCTCGCGATGCGTGATACGATGTCCCGCTCGGCGATGGAGCGCCGTCCGCGAACCAGCGTCGATGCTCTCGCTCCCGCCGCCGCCGATCTCAAGCAAGTCTCCGATGCTTCGGACCGCGCGTATCAAGCCGCCTATCACTTCAACGCACTGGCCACAAGCCGGCTCATCCCTGAGGGAGGCCTGCTGCTGGATCTTGGCTGCGGCTCCGGCGGCTTTCTGACCTACCTGGCCCAGCGCCGTCCCGACATTCAGATCATCGGGATCGACCCCTCCGAGCGGCTGGTGGAGCTCGGTCAGCAGATCGTGGAGGAGCGCGTGCTGACCGACCGCGTCAGCATCAACCACTGCGACTTTGGAACCTTCAGCGAACGGATCCCGTCCCGCATCGACATGATCACGGGCGTTTTTAGCCTGAACCAAATTTTGAATACGGAAGAGATGCTGCGCTGTCTTCAGCAAATTTCCCAGATACGCATTCGCTGCGGCTGCGCGGTCTGGCTGTTCGATTTCGCTCGTCCAAAGACGATGCACACCGCCGAGGAGTTCTCGGCCACGCTGATGCCCGGCCTGCCCGTGCTGTTCCGGCGTGAAAACAGGAATGCTCTGATGTCCGCATTCACATTCAACGAGCTTTCCGATGCGCTGAATAAGGTCTCGCTGGGCACGGTCCATCACGCTCAGTCCAAGGGCCTGCATATCTATCAAGCGCATTGGCTGGAGCGCGAGGACGAGCACAAAGAAAGCAAAAAGAACCCATGGGTGGAGGGCCGGATCACCACACAGGTTCTGCAGCAGTTCAAGCAGATAAGCGAGATGTTCCCGACCGTTCCCCTGCCCTCACACTTAAAGTAAAATTCCAACCAGAAGAGGAAACCCTCACACCATGGATCTCACACTGCCGGAATCCTGGCGCGAAAGTTTAGCCGGAGAATTTGAAAAACCGTACTTCCACAAGCTCACGGAATTCGTGGACGCCCAGCGCGCCGAGCACTCCGTATTTCCACCAGAACCCGAAGTCTTCTCCGCTCTCAAGCTGACGCCGCTTGACGACGTCAAGGTGATGATCTTAGGCCAAGACCCTTACCACGACGACGGACAGGCGCATGGGCTTTGCTTCTCCGTCCGTCCCGGCATTAAACCGCCACCATCCCTGGTCAACATTTTCAAGGAATTAAAGTCCGAACTGGATATCCCCATTCCTGACAATGGCTATCTCGTTCCCTGGGCCGAGCAGGGCGTTTTGCTGGTGAACGCCGTCCTGACGGTTCGAGCCCACGAAGCAAACTCGCACAAGAACAAGGGCTGGGAAACATTCACGGACACTGTGATTCAGACGGTCAGCGCGAAAGAAACGCCAGTGGTGTTCGTTCTTTGGGGAGCCTACGCCCAGAAGAAAGTCCCACTGATCGATACGAATAAGCACACGATTATCCAATCCGCACACCCCTCGCCGCTCTCGGCTCGCAGCGGATTCTTCGGAAGCAAACCCTTTTCGAAGATCAACGATACGCTGCGCGCAAACGGCCGGGCAGAAATCGATTGGCGTCTGCCGAATTTGAAATAACCGCCTGGCTCCAAACAATCCCTAGATCGGAAGATGCAGATGGTGATTTACGACGTGATCGTGCTTGGTGGCGGGCCGGCCGGAACAACGGCGGCCTTGCGGGCGCGTGAGTTGGGCGCGTCCGTATTGCTGCTGGAACGGGGCGATATGGGCGGCGTGTGCACCAATGATGGATGTATCCCCACGCGCGTCCTCGCCAAGACCGCGCGCCTCGTACGCGACGCCGAGCAGTTCGACGCCTACGGGCTAAGCGGAGCGCGTCCAACGGTCGATATCGCGCGGATTATGGACCGCGTGCAAGAAATGATCGGCCGGATTCACGACAAAAAGCAGATCGTCGCGCATCTGGAATCCGCAGGCGTGACCGTTCATGACAGTGCAGGCGAGGCGAAGTTTATGGACTCCGAAACCGTGTCGCTGCCCAGCGGCGTCATGTTTCAGGGAAAAGCGTTTATTCTGTGCGTCGGAGGCCATGCGCGCCGGCTCCCGGTTCCCGGAGGCGAGCATGCGCTGACGCATAGCGATCTTTGGTCCCTGCGCGCGCTGCCGAAGTCCATGGCGATTGTGGGCGCAGCCGCCACCGGCTGCCAGCTCGCCTCGATCTTCTCCACCTTCGGCTCCAAAGTCACCTTGCTCGATTTTGCCGACCGTGTCGTCGCGGGAGAAGACATACATACGTCTGCCGCTATGACGCGTGCGTTCACTGACCGCGGCATCGAGATCGTAACAAGCGCCAAGGTCGAAAGCCTCGTCAAAGACGAAACGGGACTGCGCCTTAACTATTCGGTATCAGATAAGGAACGAACGCTGGATGTGGAGGCCGTGGTGGTCGCCGCCGGCTGGCCGGGAAACATCGAGACTCTGAACTTAGCCGCAGCGGGGATTGAAACGGACCGTGGGTATATTCGCGTCGACGAGTCGCTGCGCACGACGGCTCCAAATATCTACGCCGCCGGCGACATTACCGGTCGGATGATGCTGGTGCAGAGCGCCGGTGACGAGGCGCGCGCCGCGGCGGAGAACGCCGTCCTTGGCCGACACCAGCGGCCGCCGCACGCGGTCGTTCCGCACGGCAGCTTCACCGATCCTGAATATGCGAGCGTCGGCGTTACTGAAGCGCGCGCCCGCGAAGAGTACGACTGCGCCGTCGCCTTCGTCCCCTACGCGGAGTTGGACCGAGCCGTCGTCGACGGTCACACCGAAGGGTTCTTCAAACTGATCGTGGATCGAGAGACTAGACACGTGCTCGGCGCCCATGTTGTCGGCGAGCAGGCCGTCGAGATCGTACAGTTGGTCGCAGCAGCGATGGCGTCCGAAACCCGCGTGGAGCAAATTGCTGAGTTAGAGCTCGCCTACCCCACCTACACCGGCATCGTAGGGCTGGCGGCGCGGCAAATCAGCCGCCAGCTCGGTGTCGTGGCGCTTTCCGACGAATGGCGCGCCCAACAGTCGCCACGATCGGCGGAGTGGGAGCATGGGCGGGGGTAGAGGCCGGAGCAAAATTGTTCGGATAGCCGGCGACTGAAGTCGCGCCTAGAAGTGCACGATGTCCACCTGCGTGGACTCCAGAAACCTGGCGATTGCGTGTATTTTCAGGAGTGCCCGGAGGGGCACATAGAGCACTTCTAGGCGCGACTTCAGTCGCCGGCTACTCTTCGTCTCTTCTAAGATTATTTCTCCGTACTAGAAATCAACACGCCCATTTTGTCCGCCCTGATATTGCTCGCCCGTCGCGAGCGCCTTGACCATTCCCACGGCGTACGCAACGAAGCTTGATGGGCCTTCCCAGAACTCAGCCGACTTCGCGTTGACCTTGAGCAGCGCGATGTCCGGCTCGTCCACACCGTTCGGGAACCACGCCTTCAGCTCCGGCTCCCATAATTCCTTGATCTTCTCTTTGTCGCGCACCAGCTCCGCCGTTCCCGCCACTGAAACATATCGTTGGTCCTTGGGCTGCGTGAAGCTGACGTTGACCTGATGATGCGAGAGCGCCTCATCCACCTTCAAGGTCGACGCATTGGTGAAGAACCAGAGATCCCCGTCGAACTCCACATTCTTGTTCGCGGACATAGGTCGGCTGTGCAGCGAGCCGTCGGCGGCGATCGTTGTCAGCATCCCAAAATCGATGTCCTTGATGAATTCCCGAATCTTCGTAATTTTTTCTTCTTGTGTCAGTGTATCGCTCATGATCTCGTTTCCCTTCCGTGATGGTCTCTTTTACCCAAAGCAACGAAAGCTTAAGACAGAGAGGTGTGGTATACTGAACGCATTAAAGTGTAAAGGAAACACTATGCCAAGAAATGCTTCTGGATGTCTCTATGGCCTGGCCTTTGGCGATGCGCTCGGCGCGGATACCGAGTTCATGAATGTTGAGGAGATTCTGGTTAAATATCCTCCGAACGGACCGACCAGTCTTACAGAGCGCCCCATTCGCGTCACGGACGACACCCAGATGACAATCGCCGTGGGTGAAGCCTTGCACCGCGCTGGGACAGATTTGTCGCCGGCAACTCTGGAAAAAGAACTGCGCAAGACGTTCTTGAGATGGTTTCGCAGTCCGGACAACGACCGCGCACCGGGCATGACATGCCTGCGTGCGTGCGACGGTCTGGAGAAGGGCTGGGATTGGCGTAAAGCAACGATCGAATCCTCCAAGGGCTGTGGCGCCAATATGCGCGTCGCGCCGGTCGGGTTGCTGGATACAGACCCAACGACGCGAGCGGCGATCGCGCAGTTTCAGGCAGCGTTAACGCATGGGCACGCCACAGGGCTGGCGGCGGCCGATCTTACGGCGGCGGCCGTCGCGGATTTGCTGGGTGGAGGAGATCTGAAAGGTCTGACGCGGCGGCTCCGCGATTATGCGCACAGCCAGCGGGAAGTCTATCACGAGGAATGGCTCGGAGACCTGTGGCTGCAGCCCATGATGAAATCGCCGGCCGCATTTATCGCACAGGGCTGGGAAGAGTGTCTATGGCGGATGGACGACCTGGACGCCGCACTAAAGAATCCCAACCGGGAAGTCGATCCCTGCACGCTGACCGGCGCAGGCTGGGTCGCGGAAGAAGCGTTCGCGACCGGACTGCTCTGCTTTTTGTTGTTCCCGGACAATCCCATCGCCGCCATTCAGCGCGCCGCCGTCTCCAGTGGCGACTCGGATTCGATTGCATGCCTTACCGGAGCCTTCGCCGGAGCCCACTGGGGGCTCACGGCGTGGCCGGAAGAGTGGATCGCGAATATCGAATACCGAGATCAATTGGAGACGCTGGGCGCTTATTGGGATTAGGCGCAATGCTGCCGTCTACTGCTCCATGATCTCGACGTTGGCTCGGGGGACGGTGACGACGCTGCCGTCAGCGAGCTTAGCTTCGAGGACGCGGACGACGGTTCCGGACTCCAGCTTGGTAAGCTGCGGTGGCAGGGCGTTCACGGTGGCCAAGGCGCCGAAGTAGGGTTCGCGGATCAGGCGAATAGGAGTTCCGATGCTGAGGTTTCCGGCTTCCTGCTCTTCATTCGCCTTGGCTTTCACGGCGTCGACAGGGAGCGGGACGATGATCTCGGGGCGAATGACGCCGGCGCGAATCTGGGTGGCGCCGTTGATGCTGCCTTCCTTGCCTTCCAGCGACGACAGCAATTCGTAGGTGCGGCGCGCCATGGCGATCGTGCCGAAGCCCTCGGTGATCACGAGCGTGATATTGATGTTCTCGTGGCCGGTGATCGCAACGCCAATATCGTAGCCTAGAAACTCGATCAGATCCTTGTCGATAATGCCGCCGACAATGATCCCCTTGACGCCGACATCCGATGCCTTGCGCAGAGCCGCGCCGGAAATATTCGCGCCGCCGATGATGATCTTGCCCGCGAGGTCCGGCGTGATGTCGGCTTCGGTGAGATTACTTTCCGGTGTGGCCGACACGACTTTGACCTGGCCGACGCGCTCGCCGCCGACGCCGAAGATACCCTGGATCAGAGCCCCAGCCGTCTCCACGATCACACCCTCACCCGCAATGACTTCAGAGACCTTGCCGGAAATGTACGCCGTGAGATCGACGGGAGAGGAGGGCTGACGGATACCGACGTTGCCGGAAACCGAGGAAATCGTCTCGACCTTCCCGGCTAGCGGCGACTTGACCTCAGTTTTGAAGATCCCAAAAAACGACTTCGTGGCGGCGAGGATCTGCCCTTTTTCGACGGCGTCTCCTTCCTTGACGACCAGCGTCCCCGGAAGCTCGTCCGCATCGATGCCCAGCTGCGCCGCGACTTTGACGCTCTGCATCAGGCCAGGCAGCGCCGCGCGGGCGACGACCGTATCCGGGGCGACATCGGAGCCGGCTTCAACCAGCACATCCCCCTTCAGCGGCAGGCGCCGCGTGCGGCGAACGATCGTGTAAGGGCTGACCTTCAATCCAGGGGTATACGCGTTTCCCAATAGAACTCCTCTTGCTTGTGACGCTGTCAGGCGATTTGTTAATGCTTCTTACACCGGCTAATGTAAAGATAAACCAGAATACCCGTGATGGATTCGACCCGAAAGCAGGTTCCCAGCAGTTCCTTCATCTCACGCATCGTGAAACGGAAGAATGGGATCCCTCCATCATGCGCGCCTTCTTTCTGACCGAAGAGCCGCGTGAAAAGCGAATGCTTGTAAGCCGACAGCACGAGTGTGGCGTTTGGTTTCAAAACCCGGGATAGCTCGGAGACGGCGCCGCGTCGCGCCTCCTCCCCCGGAACATGCTCCAGAACCTGGCAGGACACGGCGCGCGTAAACGCGCCGCTTGCGAACGGCAGATGGCAAAGATCCGCCTGGACGAGATGGACATTGGTAACGCCAGCTTCGATCAGCTTTTTACGGTTGACACGCAGCGATTCAAACGAAAAATCGATCGCCACCATCTCTTTGACGCCGCGTCCCAGAATCTGCGACATGCGTCCCGTGCCGCATCCGCCTTCGAGCAGGCGGTCGTCTGGGCGGGAAGAGAGAAGTTTGAGCGTCAGCGGGATTTCGATCTTACCGAAGAGGTTCAAAAAGGTCATTCGATCGTAATCAACGACCTGGGCGTCGCGCGCGGCGATCTCGGACCGCTGCGCCTCCAAGAGCTCCGTCGGCAGCAGACGCGGGATTCCATCCTCGATGGGATAAACCCGGCCTGCGGCGTCCGTCAGCGTCCCTTCCAGGACCTCGTCGCCATCCTGCTTACTGACCGTAAGCGTCAGCGCGCCGCCGCCTTCGGGAGCCATCAGAAACGACAAAAGTGAGCGATGCATGAAAAGCCTCTACCGCTCGGGGGTGGGTATGGGAACAGCGACATTTTGCGCGGGCGCTTCCGATGCGAGTACGATCGTCAGACGGAGCCGGTAATCTTCGCCGAGAACCTGTAACATATTCGCCGGCTGCCCATCGACAGTCGGGGCCGGAGCCTGCCGCTGCGCGGCCAGATCGTCGATCTGCTGAACTGCGCCCAGGATCGTAACGATGCGTGCTGCGGGGCTCCAGATCTGCGCGGGCGCGAACACTTCCGTCGCCGGCGCGCGGCCTTCGGCGGACTCATGCGCGATCGGGGCCGGGGGAAGCTGCATACTGTACTGGTAGGAGACGCCGATGGCGCCGTTTGCCTCGGGGCGCAGACGAAGCTGGTAAGCGCGATCCTGACCATCGACCGTAAATGTCAGCTTCTGGAGGGTGTCGGGCGTTACGGAATCAAGAGATTGGCGGGCGACGGATTCCTCCCGCCCGTTTTGAATGCGCAGCAGCTCCGCCTGGATTTGCCAGCGCGGAGGAGGAACGTCGGCGGATCGGACAACCTGACGGAAATGCGCGCAGCCTTCGGGCGTGCCGCGAATAATGAGCGTTTTGTCAGCGTCTAGCGGAACGATATCCGTCATACCGGCCGGAAAATTTGGATCCGTTCCCTGCTTGCCATTGCCGCGCGTATGGCCGTAGCGAACGGTATGGTCCAGTCCAAGGGACGTAAACAGCTGCGAAGGTCGAACGTTCTTGAGATGGATCTTCTCCCAGCGAAACGCGGGAGCCTTTGCGTGCGCCGGAGCGACAGCGGCCAAAGAGGCGAGCATCATGATGATCGGCAGGGCCTTGGCGCGTCGCCCGCCGTGTCCATGGGTGAGTTTGGACATAGCTTCTCCTTGTATGATTGCGGGGTAATGGCTACACTTTAACATAAACGAGGTCGTTTTGCAAGGCGGCTTGGTTCGGCGCCCGGCTATGATGGATTACCTCTGCTTACATAGAATAAGAGCGACAGCTGAAACTAACCCTTCAAGTCGACAGAGTGTCAGCCGTCCGCCGATTTATTCCTCAGTCCGCCGAATGTCCTTGATCAGCAATTGCACGCTGCGGCGGCCATTCCATTCGTTGACTTGGGGCGAGTAAAGCAGGTCGAGCGCTTCGCCAGGACCAACTTCGTCCGACCAGCCGCCATGCCCCCACCCTACGCAGTCCATCGGGTCCATCTCATCAGTGCGCACGCGCATCTTCAAGTGGCTGAGGTCCTTGCCGATCCGGCGGCTTTCGCAGACGCGCACGGCGGTGGAGGCGAATCGCGGCTCGGGGTTCTTATCACCGAACGGAGCGAACTGCTCCCATTCATCCAGCAGAGACAGGGTGATCTTCCCAGGATCGATCACGCCATCGTGCGAGACGCGCGGAATGAAGTCGTCAGCCGTCAGCACGGAGGCCGCATGGGCGTTGATCATTTCGACAAACGCATCAAACTGTGACATCTTGAGCGACAGACCCGCCGCCATTTCGTGACCGCCGCAGGACTCCAGCAGGCCCCGGCAGATTTGAATGCCTTTGAACATATCGAAGCCGGGAATGGAGCGCGCGGAGCCTTTGCCATTGGTCTCGGTCTCGTCGATCCCAATGACGATGGCGGGCCGCTGGAACATCTCAACCAGCTTCCCGGCGACGATCCCGACAACGCCGGCATTCCAGCCGGGCGACGCCACCACCAGCACATGCGTCAGGTCCATGTCGCGGTCCGCAACCTGTGCAATCGCCTCGGCCAGAATACGCTTTTGGGCGATCTGGCGTTCGGCATTGAAATTATTCAATGTTTCGACGAGGCGCAGCGCTTCTTCAGGATCGCCCGTCAGCATCAAGTCCAGGGCGATCGCGGCGTCGTCGAGACGGCCGACAGCGTTGATGCGCGGTCCGATTCCGAAACCGACGGCCTCGGCAGAGAGCGGCTTGCTGGTGTCGATCCGCGCGCCTTCCAGCAGTGCACGCAGGCCGACCTTGCGTGTCCGCGCCAGGGCCTTCAGGCCAAACGATGCGAACACTCGGTTCTCGCCTTGCAGCGGCATCACGTCCGCAACGGTGCCGCAGGCGACCAGATCGAGAAACTTCTGAATGTACGCCGTTTCGTGCTCCGGGCGCACCAGGCGCACCACGGCCTGCATCGTCTTGAAAGCGACGCCGACACCGGCCAGATATGGAAACGGATAGGTCGAATCGTGCCGATGCGGATTGACCACAGCGTAGGCAGGCGGCAGCGTTTCGCCGGGTTCGTGGTGATCGGTGACGATCACTGTCATGCCCAGGCTGTTCGCATAGGTGACGGCTTCGCGGGCCTGGATGCCGCAGTCCGAGGTAATAACAAGGGTGGCGCCCTGTTCCTTTGCATGGTCGATGGCGCGGTTCTTAAGGTCGTAGCCATCGAGCTTGCGGTGCGGAACCCGGTAAACGATCTTGCCGCCCAGCGCCGTCAGCGTGCGCACGTACAGCGCGGTGCTGGTGACGCCGTCCACGTCGTAGTCGCCGTGGATGAAGATCGTTTCTTCATTGGCGATCGCTTCGGCGATCCGGTGCGCCGCTTTGTCCATGTCGGGAAGGCCGAAAGGATCGTGCAATTGTGAAAGGTCGGGGCGGAGAAAGGCGTCGGCTTTCGCGGGATCACTCAGACCGCGATTGACCAGCAAACGGGCTGTCAGGGGGTGGACACACAGTTCGCGCACCAATTCGGCTTCCGCGCGCGCATCCGTGTCCGTTTGGGTCCAGATTTTTCTCAGGGTTTCAGGCATTCGGTCCAATCACGCTCCGCTCATCCAGACAGCGTTTGCTGCTGTTCATTTACGAAGCCGTTCGCAGCCGCTCAGGGAGTGGGCGGATTAAAAAGAAGGGGCGAGGTTGCCCTCGCCCCTGGTCGTCTTAGAAACGCCGTATTGGACGCTTCTTCTTCGGTCGGAGCCGCCCGGCTTCATCCTCATCCTCGGCGACTGTGCTGGAAGACGGCTTGGGAGCGCTCACAGTCGGTCTTGATGGGCCGCTCGGAGCAGGAGCGCCCGCGCCGGCAAGCGCGGCAACCGGGGCATTGGTAATCCCGCTGCCCTTTTTCGCCAGCCAGTTCTCCCAGTCCACGAGAATGCTCGCGGCGTTGAAGATGGACGAATAGGTTCCGCTCAAGATACCGATAAACAGCGCCACGTTCAGCAGCATCGTCGTTTCGCCGCCGAATACGATCAGAGCGCCCAAAGTCATCAGAACCGTCAGCGACGTGCGCACCGAGCGGTGGAATGTCTGCAAGATCGAGTCGTTGACCAGATTCTCGAACGGTTCGCCGCGCTGACGCTTGCGCAGGTTCTCGCGAACGCGGTCAAAGATAACGACCGTGTCATGGACCGAGAAACCAATGACCGTCAGCAGCGCCGTAACGAAGAGGCTATCGATCTTCCAATTCAGGAAGTGGCCAAGGATCGCGAACACGCCAATCAGCAGGACGACGTCGTGCAGGAGCGCTGCAATCGCCGAGACGCCCATGCGCAGACCAGCCGCGAAGCCGCCCGTCGCGAAGGCGAAGGCAAGGTAAAGCACGATCAGCAGGGACGCGAACGCCACTGCCTGGATCGCCTTACTGGTGAGCTCATTGGAGATCAGGGGCTGCACACGGTCGAAGGAAAGCCGCGTTGTCTGCCGGATCGTGCTGAGCGCATTTGTGATCTTCACCTCGACAAGGTCGTGGTTGGTCTTCGGGTCGAAGTTATTCGCAGCGATCGGATCGTTGGTAATCTCTTCCGTGGTGATAATCGCCTGGCGCCCGCCTTCAGCCATCTGGACGAGCGGCTCCTGCATGCCGGCCGTTTGCAGGGCGCGGACCACCTCCTGCTGCGTCGCGGGTTTGTCAAATGCGACCTCAATCTGAGATCCGCCCTTGAACTCGATGCTCCTCTTCAGGCCCGACGGGTGAACCGCCAGCCAGAAGAACAGCCCAGGAATAATAATCGCGGCGCTGATCGCGTAGAACAGCTTGCGTCGGCCGACGATGTTGTATCCAGGCTTGGTGCTCGCCACGGCGTTTTTGTCCACACCGAACAGCTTTGTGTTCTTGCCGAAACCGGCGTCCACCAGCGCATAAAGCAAGGTGCGGGTGACTGTGATCGCCGAGAAGAGCGAGACGATGACGCCGATCAGCAGTGTCAGCGCAAAGCCGCGAACGCTGGGCGTACCCATGGAGAAGAGAACGACGGACGTGATGATCGTACAGATATTCGAGTCGCGGATCGCGGGGAACGCGCGCTGGAATCCGGAGTCTATGGCGCCGCGCAGACCGCGTCCATTGCGCAATTCTTCCTTCATTCGCTCGAAGATCAGGATATTGGCGTCAACCGCCATACCGACTGAGAGAATGAAGCCCGCGATACCCGCCAGGGTCAGTGTGACCGCCGGTACACCCAGCCACTGCAAGCCGCCTCGGAAAATCGCCAGTGTGAACAGAGAGTAGATCAGCAGCGCGATACAGGCGACAAGGCCCGGGAGGCGATACCAGAACAGCATGCACAAGACGACCAGAACGAGACCGATCAGGCCGGCGTGAATGTCCTTTTCGACCGCGCCGTGGCCTAAACTGGCTTCGATCGACGTCGTCTGCACCTGCTGCAGCGGAACCGGCAGAGCGCCCGCGTTCAGCATGTCGGCTAACGCCTTGGCTTCGCCCAGGCTCTTGAAGCCGCCGCTGATTTCAGCGCGCCCGTCGGGGATATAAACGTTGATATTCGGAGCGGAAAGCACGCCGTCGTCGAGGATGATGCCCATCATCTCGCCGGTATGCTCACGCGTAAAATCTCCGAACGCCTTGGTGCCCGTCGCGTCGAACTCCTGCGTAACCGCCGGCTCGACGCCAGTGTTTCCACTCAGGCGCGCCTGGGAATTCGGCAGTACGTTCGCGCCGTCCAAAATCTTTGGACAATCAGCCAGGAAGCTCGCCCAAGCCTTCAACTCCTGGTTCAGCGCAGTGACCCGCTTCTGCTGATCTGGCGTCAAATAGAGCTGCACATCCTGCGTGGCCAGCGGCGCCGTCACCGTTGTCAGTGTCGTATCAGGACGAGTTGTCGTGCCTTCGGCGAGCAGATTGCTGTAATCCGCGCGGATGTGAGCGCCGTCGCGGAACGTCGGCTGGCTCTGATTGCGCAGATCCGTGAAGGTGTAAAGTCCATCCTTTTCGGACATGGTCACCGGGCGCCGCTCGCCGGACTTCGCGGTTCGCTCGCAGTTTACGGTTTTGAAGTAGTAAAACTGCATGGACGCGGTGGTGCCAAGCTGCTTGAGAACGGCGTCTTTGTTTTTGACGTCAGGAATCTCAATAACGAACTGATCCTTGCCCTTGGATTGAACAGTCGCTTCTCCGACGCCGGCGTTGTTGATACGCCGCTCGATGATGCGGCGCACCATTTCCTGGTCGAATTGTCCGTTGGGTGCTTTCGAGAGGTCGGCGCGCAGGATCGTGCGGATCCCGCCCCGGATATCCAGACCGTACTTGACCGGGAACGCCGCGACGCGCGCATGCTGCTTCGCGTCGTACTTCGTTCCCACCATGACCCAAATGGACGCCGCGATCAACAACACGATGACCAGCGGCAACCAGACCTTCTGCAGTTTCAAACTCTTCCTCCGCGAAGAAAACTCTTCCGAAATTCCTCGTAAAATGAACGCTCCATTATATCTTAAGGGGTAGCCGATGTCAAGGCGCGCTCCGGCTCCGAGGCCGCCTCAGCGATGTCGCCGAGGACGCTTTCCAGGATTTCCGCGCTCCGCTCCGCCCCCGGCTCCGCCCGCATGCTCTTCCCCAGCGCCTCCACTCGCTCCACGATATCCTTGGAATCGAGAAGCCGCTGGAGCCGTCGGCGCAGCAGTTGCGGCGACAGGTTCGACGGCAGCAGCCGCAGTCCCCAGCCGTTGCGCTGCACATGCGCCGCGTTCTCAAACTGGTCGAATCCACGCGGAACGACAAGCGCCGGCACGCCATAGTAGCACGCCGCCTGGGTCGTCCCTACCCCGCCCTGATGAACGATGGCGCTCGCATGCGGGAACAGATCGTGATATGGCGCATACCGCAGCGCGAATACGCGCGAGCGCAGAGCCAAGGGGATTTCAAAATCGTTCGGCGCGCCCAGCAGAACGGCGCGGCAGTTCATCGCGCCAACCGCCTCCAGCGCGGTTTCCCAAAACCCGTTCGCGTGATTGATCACGGACGATCCCAGAGTAAACACCACGAGCGGCGCGTCCCCTTCGGGAATGCGCAGCGCCGGCGCGTCGGCTGGAGCCGATCCATCCCAGCGGGCATAACCGCCCATTTTCAAGAAATCCGGCCAGTCAGAAGGGCGCGGAAAGAAGCTCTCCGACCAGAGACACAGCGTCAGCAGCGGCGAGTAGCATCCGCCCAGCACCACGTCTTTACGCGGCGGAACCCCCAGGCGCTCATACTGCGCATTCGCCAGCTGATCGATCGGCGCCATCAGATCGTGCGCGGTCTTCCACGCCAGCTTGCCCACCAGCGCCGGCGGGTTGCGCCATGCGATCGACGGGATCGGTCCCACCTCGGTAGGATAGCAATTAGTGACCGGCGTCGCCGTTATCCACGGAATCCCCGTCTTATAAGCCACGGCGGGCGAGGCCAGTTGAATGGGATGCGATACGAAGACATCGGCATCGGCGCACAGCTCAATCAAGCCTTCGGTGGCGGGGACGATCGCCGGCACCAGCATCTCCCGAAAAAGAATATCGATCGGCTCAGTCAGCGACGCCTTGAGCATACGCCGCATAAGATCGGACTGTGTGTCCATGTCCGGCCCCGCGTCCACGGCGTCCAGGCCAAGCGCTCGGATCTTCGCCGCGTTCCCAGGGTTGACAGCGAACTTCGGCTGATGTCCTCGGTCACGAAGGGCGAGCGCGAGAGCGATAAAGGGGTTAAAGTCGCCGGACGAACCGAGCGTATGAAGCAAAATTCTAGCCATGGCGAAAGTATACCCGGCTCCCTGCTCGTCGCAGAAATACAAAGAGCCTGGCGCGTTTATGTCTTCGAAAACTCTGGCGCCGTAAATCTCCGCCCAGAGGATAAAGGGTATACTTCCCTCACGTATGGAAGACGCTTTATTGACACGAGCCCAAGAACTGGCCGACGATCTCTTTCGCCCCCGCGCGCAGGGCGCCGATCAAGGTGACATTCATGGCCAGGTCGGCGATAATGTGAAACTGCTTGCCGAGGCGGGTTATTTTGGTCTCAGTATTTCGACGGAGTACGGCGGCCTCGGCGCCGATGAAACAACGCGCCGCGAATACGCCGAACTGATCGCGAGCGCCTGCGGCGTCACCGCGTTCGTCCAGCAGCAGCTTCACGCGGGCGGCTTCTTCGGCGGAGCGCCCGATGAACAGTTCCGTCGCGAGATGCTCACGCAGTTCGCCGCCGGCGAGAAGTTCTGTGGCGTCGCCTTCGCCCACCTGCGCCGCCCCGCCCCCCCCACCGTCACCGCCGAGCGCGTGAGCGGCGGTTATCTCGTCAACGGCGTCGCCCCCTGGGTCACCGGCTGGTCGCTGCTCGACGGCTTCACCCTCGGCGCCGTGATGGGCGACAAACACCTCTTCGTCTATGTCCCCAAAGAAGGCAACGGCGATTCACTGACACCCGGGCCGCGTATCCCGCTCGCTGTAATGAACGCCTCCGACACCGTCGAAGTCAAAATGACGGACCTATTCATTCCCGAGCGCGCCCTGCTCAGCCTTCGACCGACCGAAGCCCTGCGCCACAGCGACCACTGCAGCATCACCGGCCACGTCTACCTGCCGCTGGGCTGCGCGCGCGGCTCCATCCATTATTTACGCAGCCTCGCCGCAAAGCGTTCCAATCCCCGCCTCACGGAAGTCGCCGACGCCTTCGACGAAGAAGTCGACCGCTGCCGCGCCGACGCCCTCGCCTGGACCGGCGCCTGCGCCGGCCTCCCCGAATACAAGGAACGCGCCCTGCACGTCCGCGCCAGCGCCATCGTGTTGGCCGTCCGCGCCGCCCACGCCGCCGTCACCGCCACCGGCGGCAGCGCCCACTTACTCACCCAGCCCCCCCAGCGCCTGCTGCGCGAAGCCATCTTCTACACCACGACCGCGCAGACACACGACGTTCAGGCGGAAACGCTGGATTTATTGGTATCGCCCGACTGCTGGGGGGCGTAAAAATCATGCATTCCTTAACCATACGTAGGCCTTTGCGCCGCTTTCAAAGTAGATATGTAGCAAGTTCGTTCTCCTCTGACCTTAATAACCTGCCACAGATTTCCCGGACAAACGAAAAGCGCTCTTATGACCACCGACGAAGCCCTCGATCTTGTTCGACAAACCGAAAAATGCTGGATCATTTTTGATAGCTCCACTGGCGAAGTGCTGGATGTTATCGCAGAGGATCCCGACAAATCAGGTCAGTAGGGCTTTGAACACCTGGAGAATCTGTCCAGATTCAATCAGCCCCTGAAGACGCGCTTATTCATTTCCTCCAGTGTCACGCGCGAGGTTTTAGAGCGCGAACAAACGGAAGCGGAACGGTGGAGAACAAGGGCTCGTATACTGACAGAATGGTCAAGCGCCACGACAGAGGAGCTTGTTCGAATACTGGAACACAGTCAATACGAATATCCCCTGGGCAAAAGTTATGACAGCATGGTCATCGTGGGCCACCTCTGGAAACTGCATCGGGATGAGTTGGCGTCAATTCCACGCGAACGGCTGGCGAAGCTTCTGTCGGATGACGTACTGGGTGAACACGCCTCGAACCACCTGCGATTCTGTCTTGCAAGTTTTGATGGCGACGAAGAATACCTCAAGGCTGTTTGGACGAAAAAAGCGCCAGGACATAAGACGTGGGGAGACGCCTACGCGCTCATGGACGCCTTTGCTCATGTTAGAACGAAGGATCAGGCGATAGTCGGCGACATAATCGATATTTTTGACACGGAAGAGCAGTTTGGATGTAAACTCAAGGCAATGATCTCTCTTGGGAAGATTGGACCTGTTGCAGGAACACGCGCGAGCGCTACAATCCGCAGAGTAGTCTATGACAGTGAACCACAGATAATTGCCATTCGAGACCGAGTATTGGAGCGCCTGGAATCGGACGAAGATGGATGGAAGATTATAATGGTCCTATAAATTAGGACAGCAAATCGGGCACAATTAAGGTGGATACACCACCATGCCCAACACCCGAAAACACTATTCCGCCACCTTCAAAGCGCAGGTCGTTTTGGAGGCGCTCAAAG
>NZ_JBDSQY010000089.1:0-7914 GCF_039929585.1 Capsulimonas sp. | reverse complement strand
GGAACATCCCAAGACGACGTCTTCCCTCGTGCGTGAAGGCCTGTTCGGTCCGGCGCTGTGGATCGCCCGGGGCGACGCCAAAAACTACCTTGGAATATGGCGTACAAACAAATACCCATTGTGCGCCGGCGTGATCGGCGCTCAAGAGCCGCGTGAATGGTGGGCGCTCCGATTGCCGGGCGTCGCCCGTCTCGTTGTGGACGGCGATCCCAGCATCGAGGATATCTTTGAGCCCTGGGGCGGGTATCTGGGCAGCGGCTCCAATCCTGTCGGCAATTGGAAGTCCAAATATCAGAGAAACCTGCAAATCGATTCTCCCATCCGGCGCTCTTGACTCCCCAGCATTCTCAAGCGCTTGCCCAAGCTTCCTCCAGCACAGCCCGGGCAGCCGCTCCCTGCTCCGCCACACTTCGCCACTGCGCTTCCACGGAGATCAATCCGTCATACCCTGCTCGCTTCAGAACTTGAAAATACTTTGTGAGCAAAGCAAGGTCACCGTCCTGTGGCGCCTGCCGCTCTGTGGCGCTGCTGACATGGACGTGCATGAGCACATCGTGCGCTTCCAGGGTCTCTTCAAACGTTTGGCTATCCATGAGGATATGGTAGAGGTCGCTGACAACGCCGACAGAGGGGCTGCCGCAGCGCCGGGCAAACTCGGCGGCCTCCGCGACGCTGTTTACGAAATTGCACTCACGCAAGTTCAAAGCTTCGATTGCGAGGCGAACGCCGAAGCGTTCACTCGCCGCCGCGCACAATTTCAGACATTCGCTCAGCTGGCGCTCTGCTTCAAAGCGTGGAAAGCCGTCAGGGATGCGGCGCGCTCCGCCGCTGCCCAGAACGATCACTCTGGCTCCGGCCAGGCTGGCGCGCCGGAAGGCTTCCTGGACATAATGCTCCAAGCGAGGACGGTCGATTGTCTCTCCAACGATTTTCAAGTCAGCTGGCAGGAACAAGTTGAATGCTAGCGCTGGCAAACCTGAATGCGCCTGCAACACCGGCAGAACATCGGCAGCCGGATCCTCGGGTTTGAGGGCGCTGACGACCGCCGGCTCGAGGTAGTCAAATCCAGCTTTGGCGACCTCCTCGATTTCATCCAATCCCATGCATACTCCAAATTTCATAACGCCTCCAAGTTTAAGTATGATCAACTATTAACGAATAAACTAAACATCGGACTTATACACCGAATCGATGGCTTTACATGAAGCAATTCACACTCACGCGCAGTTATGCACAATTCCTTGACAAATAATTATGCAAAATTGCTTGTCAAACGTGTTCCACTGTGATATAATAGCACATCGTCCCTTCGCGTGGTTTGGCTGATGGACATACTCGACCGGATCGTCGCGGAAGGATCAGGATTCGCGGAATGCAAACGACCAGACAGACGTATCATGAAGAACTTGGCGGTCTTGAGCGACAGTTATTGGAAATGGGCACGCTCGCCATCGATATGGTGACGGAGGCGGTCGATTCGCTCAAGCACGGGGACCTCTCACTTGCCGAAAAGGTGATCGCCAACGACGACGCCGTGGATGCGATGGACCAGCAGATCGAAGCGTTCTGCATGCGGCTACTCGCCTTGCAGCAGCCAATGGCGAAGGACCTGCGCAAAATCGGCACGGCGATGAAAGTGATTACGGACCTCGAACGCATCGGCGACCACGCCGTGGATATCGCCAAGATCTCGCGAAAGATGGTCCATCAGTATTTCATTTCGAAGCCGCTCGTCGATATCAGCGCGCTCGGCGAGATGACGACCAATATGCTGCGCAACAGCCTGGAAGCGCTCGTGCGGCACGACATACAGCTGGCGAAGCAGATCTGCGTGGACGACGACCGGGTGGACGATGAGTTCAAGGCGCTGCGCGAGCAGCTTCTAAGCCCCAACAGCGAAGAGATTTCGCGCACCGCCGCATCCGCATACATGCTGCTCGCAGTCGTCGCTTTGGAGCGGATCGCCGATCATGCGACGAACATCGCCGAACGAGTCTACTACATTGAGACCGGTCATATGGAGCACTTGACCCGCCCTGAGGGCAGCCGGCCGCAGAGCGACGAATGAGCGCAATCGCGGATAACGTCGCCGCCATGCGGGACAAGATCGCAGACGCGGCGCGGCGCGCGGGACGCAGTCCGGAAGAGATCGTTCTGGTCGGCGTGTCCAAGCGGCAAGAGATCGTTGCCGTTCAGGAAGCAATCGCCGCTGGAATTACGGACATCGGCGAGAATTACGTTCAGGAAGCGGCGGGAAAACGACAGGCAGCGCGCGATCTTGGCCTTCATGATGCGCGCTGGCACTTGATCGGTCACCTGCAGCGAAACAAAGCGCGGGAAGCCGCCGAGATTTTCGATACGGTACAAACGGTGGACAGCATCAAGCTGGCCCTGTCGCTGGCGAAACAAGCGGAGCTCCAGGAGCGAACACTGGACGTTCTCATCGAAGTGCATTTGGGCGAGGAAGAAACAAAGGCTGGGATCGCGCCGGAGCAGGCGCTCGATCTCGCCGCGGAAGTGAGCGCAATCCCTCATCTTTCGCTGGGAGGCTTGATGGCGATCGCGCCACTGGACGTCGATCCCCGCCCCTACTTTCGGCAATTGCGCGGATTGTTCAACGCACTGCCGGAGCCAAACCGCAGGATTTTGTCCATGGGGATGTCCTCGGATTACGAGACGGCGATCGAAGAAGGAACCACCATGGTTCGCATCGGGACGGCGATATTTGGGCGGCGAGCCCAGCAATAATCTTATTCGACAAACAGACAGCGCATATCAAAGAACGACAGACGATTAAACGGAGGAGCAAGCATCATGAGCCAGCATGCCGAAGTGGAAGATTTTGACAACCCGAGACCTCGCAATGGATTCCTGTCGCGAATCCGTGACCGCGTCATGGGACACGACGACTACGATGACGATGAGGACGATGTGGTGGAGACGCCGTCGACGCCCAATACCGCCGCTCGTAATGGAGGATCGGTGAGCCCGATGCGCCGACAGACAACCCTGCGTATGGACCACGCCCGCCGCACACACGTCACGGTCCGCCGCGCCGTGCAGAGCTTCGACGACGCCCGCCGCGCCGCCGACGGCCTTAAGGAAGGCCAGCAGCAGATCGTGAACCTGGAACAGACGCCCGCCGACATGGCGGAGCGGATCATCGACTTCCTTAACGGCTCCACCTATGCGCTGGACGGAAGTGTCGAAAAGATCGGCGAACAGGTATACTTATTCACGCCGAGCACAGTCACAATCGACGTGGAAGATAAACCGGCGCCCGGAACAAGAACATCGTTTCTCGACCGGTCTTAACAGACACTTTTATGCTTCGTGAAAAAAACCTAGCCGTCATCGGCTCCGGAATGATGGGCGGCGCTCTCGCCTGCGGTTTAGCGCAGGCGGGGGCGATGCTCCCGAGCCGTATCCTTCTTTACGATACCGACGCCCACAAAGCTCGCGAGCTTGCCGCGAAAGTCGGCGAAGGCGCGTATGTGGCAGAATCGCTGATCGCCGCCGTTCAAGGCGCCGATCTGATCCTGCTGGCCGTCAAGCCCGCCATCATCCCCGACGTGCTCACTGCCCTCACCCAGACGATTTCTCCATCCCAGCTTGTACTTTCCATCGCCGCAGGCATCCGTGTGGAAACGATGGAAGCCCTGGTTGCGCCTGGCGTTCCGATCATCCGCGCCATGCCGAACACCCCCTGCCTGGTCGGCGAAGGCGCCACCGCTGTCTGCCGGGGAACAAGCGCCACGGAAGATCATCTCAAGATTGCCCTCAGTTTGTTTAGCTCCGTCGGACTGACGGTTGAAGTGACCGAGCGCCTGATGGACGCCGTCACCGGCGTCTCCGGCTCCGGTCCCGCCTACGTTTATCTCATGATCGAGGCCCTCACCGACGGCGGCGTCAAAGCCGGCCTCTCGCGCCCCACCGCGCGCGCCCTCGCCGCGCAAACCGTGATGGGCTCCGCCAAGATGGTTCTCGAAACCGGCGAGCATCCTATGCAGCTTAAGGACAACGTCACCACCCCTGGCGGCACCACCATCGCCGCTGTCGCAGCCCTCGAACGCGGCGGCTTCCGCATCGCCGTCATCGACGCCGTCGAAGCCGCCGCCAAGCGATCGAGCGAGCTGTCGTAGATTCTCAGGATCGCCCCTCCGCCCCAATTCGTGTGGGTGTTTGGCCCCTCCGCCCCAATTCTGGGGGACCGGAAAATGCCGTAGTCCGAAATCGGGTCCCCCAGAATTGGGGCGGAGGGGCGATCCTAATTCAGTAGGCGAAAGCAGAGTGTGTCCTCACCCTACACCCACAACTCCCCACGCGCAAAAATCGTCCCCTGCCCGCTCACACCTACACGCTCTCCATCACATTCCACACGCAGGCGTCCCGTGCGTGTCTGACGATTTCCCTGCCAGATGGATATCGTTCCAGGCTCCGCAAGACTATGCTTCACTAAATATGCGCCAAACGCGCCGCTCGCCGATCCTGTCGCCGGGTCTTCCGGCAGTCCCGCCCCCGGACAAAAGCAGCGCGTGCGGATTTCACCGGCGTTCAGCGTAAGATCGGACTGCGCCCAGCAGTAGAGCCCAACAGGGTTTCCGGGCAGCGCCGCGAGAAATTCGGCAAGCCGCTCAGTCCCCTCGCCCAGCGCATCCAAAACCGTTTGGTCCTGAACTGCCGCAATCAAGAATGGCGTGCCGGTGGAGACGACCTGCGGCGGCAGCCCCACCAGCATAGTACTATCAATACCTAAAACATCCGCCAGCGGATCCGGGTCGGTCGACTCCCCGAAGCTCGGCGGGGCTTGAGACATTCGGATCCAGCCTTCTTCCCCATGCTCCAATATCAGCACACCGACATCGGTCTGGATTCGCAGCGCTCCTCCGACGGGTAATTCGCCTCTTTGGGCCAGCACTGCGCCCAGAGCGATGGTGTCGTGGCCGCACAGCGGTATCCGAGTCACACCCGTGCAGTAAACAACATCGTAGTCATATTCATTGCTGTCCGAAGGCGCGGCGAAGGCGCTTTCTAACTGCAACTCGCCGGCGATGCGCAGCATCGTTTCTTCGGGCGGCAGTTCGCGCGCCAGGATCACTCCAGCGGGATTGCCCTGAAACCGCTCAGTGGTAAAAGAGTCGACATGGTAATACTCGCATGAGCTGAGTTCCTGACGGATCGTCATTGCTTATCCTCGCTTTCACTCTCATCCAAAAAAACTTTGTATAAAATTTATGATACCAGCTTGACAAGCGCGTTCAGGCAAGGGTATATAAATGACCAGAGTAGTATTCCAGTCACCAGTCAGTAGGAGCGTGGTAGTTATGGCGCGTGTACAGCAAGCCGATATTCGGCATAAAATTCTAGAAGCAGCGTCTGAACGGCTTTGGCATTACGGCTTCAAGAAGACAACCATCGACGAAATCGCCGCCGACGCCGGCGTCGGCAAAGGGACCGTCTATCTTTACTTCGACAGTAAAGAAGATATCGCTTTGACAATAGTTGCGCAGTTCAAAGAAAATTGTTTGGGTAAGATGCAAGGGGTCGTGCAGAACACAGAGATGACTCCGGCCGAGAAATTGAAAGAGATGCTGATCCTCCCCATGGTGGATACGCACAACATTTGCATCCAGTCGCCGCATTCGCAGGAGATGGTGGCCGCCGTGCGTCCTCATATTCAGGCCCGGATGCGACCGTATATCGAACAGGAACGGGAGCTGATCGCCCAGGTACTTGAAGAAGGGAACCGCAAGGACGTTTTTGACGTTCCGGACACAATAACCGCCGCGCGATCCTTGAAGTACATGGTCTCGGGATTTTGGCCTCCCTTCCCCTGCGTTTCGGATTTGGAAGAAAAGAAGCATGAGCTGGGGTTGATCGTGGACCTCGTCGTGCGCGGTCTGCGCAAGCGGTAAGACGCGCTTCGCATCATAAGTATTGTAAAAGGCAGAGTTTAATGGCAAATGCACAGACAAGGTTGAAAAAAGTATTGATGAGTGAGATCGCCGCCGCAGTTCTGGGCGTCTCCGTCATCACCGGCGGCTCGGCCGCATGGGCTCAGCAGGGCAATGGCGCGGGAAATGCGGGCGGCAACGCTGGAGCAGCCGCCGGCAATGGCGCGGGAAACGGCGCCGGAGCAGCAGCGCCGGGAGCAAATGCAGGCAGCGCCGGCGCGGCGGGCGCCGGAGTTTCCGGAGCGCCCGGATCCAACACCGGATCTGCCGGTGAGGGCGCCGCGAACGGACCTGCGGCGACGAACTCTCCCAATGCGGGAACGGCCCCAACCAACGCAACAGGAGTGACGGGAGCCAACGGCGCCGCGCCCGGGCTGGCTGGGGATAACACAACGCAGGGCGCCACTGGGTCCACCATCACTGGAGTCAAAGGAACGACCTGGGATCTGCGTAAGACGATCGCTGCGGCGTTTGAAAGCAGCAGCGACTTGCAGATCGCCCGGCGCAACGTCGAAATCGATCAAAAGCGCGCGAATCAGGCGGCCGATGCCGGAAAGCCGAACATCGAAGGGCGCGCTTCGGCGACCAAGTTCGATCAGGCCACCAAAGTGGCGATTGGCGGCAGTGCGCCCGTCCAGGTTCTCGGTACGCATACGGAGACGCTGGAGCTAGGGATTTCCCAGCGCATCGACTTGACGGGACAAATCAAGGCGGCGACAGATCAGGCGACGCTGCAAAAGCTTTCCGATCAGTTCCAAGTACAGCGCATCCGCAACGACCGCTCGCTTCGCGCCGATACGATCTATTACAATCTGCTGCGCGCCCAGCATCAACTGCAAGTCGCTCAGGCGAACCTCGCCACGGCGCTGGAGCAGCAGCGGATCGCCCAGCAGATGAACGCCCAGCAAGTCGGCCAAAAAGTCGATGTGCTGCGCGCCAATACGCAGGTGGCGAACGCGCAGACGGAGCTGCGGCGCGCACAGAATAATGCCGGCATCGCCCGCACCAACTTTAACGACCTTGTCGGCCAGCCGGCAAATACGGAAATTGTGCTCGATGACCTGACGGGCGTGACCGTCGGCGGCCCGGCGGGAACTACGGCCACGGAAGCAACGCCAGTAGAGGAAACTCCTCTCTTCGCCTCGCCGACAGCGGAAGTCACATCGATCGATATCGCGAAGGATCTTCAGGAGGCCTACGACCGGCGTCCGGAAGTCCTGGCGCAGCAGGTCAATGTCCAGGTTGCGGAAAAAGGAATCAAGCTGGCGCATGCGGGACTGGAGCCGGAACTTCGGCTGAACGCGTCCGGGGACTACTATCCCACGACATCGTTCCAAACGCCGCGCCAGCGCACGGCGGCGATCACCGCCTCGATCACACTGCCACTTTATGATGGCGGCTTGACCCGTGACCGGGTTTCGGAAGCGAAACTGCGTACGGAGAACGCCAAAACAACGCTGGAGTCGCTGAAATCGGATGTCAGTCTGGACATCAATCAAGCGTACCTTAATCTTACGACCGCCGCCAGCCAGATCGACAATGCAAACACCGCGTTGCAGCAGGCGGTCAAGACGCGGGACCTGGCGCTTCTGCGCTACCGAGGCGGCGTCGCGCTTTATTTGGAAGTCACGGATGCTCAGGCCGCGCTCCAGGCGGCGGAAAACAATCAAATCAACGCAGTCTACGACTACCAAGTCGCACAGGCTCAGTACCGGCATGCCCTCGGCCTCGCCGACGGCGGCCTGACTCAGTAATTATCGAGACCAAAAGCGGACTCAATCGGATAGAGACGGGAAGGACATCACAGTGGCAGAACAGGTAACACAAACAGCTGGGACCGCCCCTCGAACGGAGCGAGCTCCCGAAGTACCGGCCGCCGGGAACAACGGCGCCTCAAACGGAACGAGCGCCCCTCCAGGGCCGCCGCCGACCAATACGGAAGACACGGAAAAGAAAGCGC
>NZ_JBDSQY010000088.1:0-15158 GCF_039929585.1 Capsulimonas sp. | reverse complement strand
ACACCATCAAGAAACTGGCCCGCCTCTACATGCAGCACCAGTTCCTTCCCGACGTCGTGTTCCTGGCGACCCCCGACACCCCCGCCCGCATGCTCACAGTGGTCGAGGAGATGGTCGAAGTCCTCGCCAAAGCCATGCCCAAAAACGGCGAACCCGGCACAGTCGATTCTCCCAAACAGCCCCCGCGCCCGGTGGGCCGGACGGGCGTGCGGAGCGCGTCGGCGTAACCTCCAATCTCCCTCTCATCAATTTCAATGAGAGGGAGATTAATTAATATTTTTCTTGTTTTAATTAAAATAATGGTAAAATAGTTATGGAGGGACACTCTTATGACTATCGTCGTCAATTCCACGGACGCCAAGCGTAATTTAGGCGGTCTTATTGATTCTGCTCGAACGGATACAGTTGTCATTGAGCGCTTTGGTCGTCCAGTTGTTGTTCTCGTGGATTATGATCGCTTCCAGTCCTTGGAAAAGCAAGCCACTCCTCCCAAACGTCAGCTTGGCGCCTTCAAGCATATTCCTCTCAATATTGAGGAGTTCATGGCGACTCCCGTTCCCGGAATGGAAGAATATGAGTAGAACGGTCTTTCTTGCAGATACTCATGTTCTTCTTTGGGCGCTTTGGGATTCTCCAGAACTCTCCCCAGTAGCTCGCGAACTTTTAGAAGCGTCCGAAAGCGATGTGCGTGTCTCAGTCGCGAGTATTTGGGAGATCGGAATTAAACTCAGCTACGGGAAATTCGCCGAGAAATTTACTGTAGATGGACTTTTTGAGTTTTGCGACAGTCAGCGAATTATAATAGAGCCGATTCCTCGTGAAGCACTGATCGGTATTTCAAAGCTGCCGTATCCACTTGCTCATAAAGATCCCTTTGACAGAATTATTGCTTGTACTTGCCTGGCCAATGGCTTCACTTTGATCGGCGCCGATACAGCATTCGATCATTATGGTGTTCCCCGTATTTGGTAATCTTCTGAATGCTTGAAGATTTTCGGAACTTGGACTCTTCGCCGTCATACGACAAGAGACTAATTCTGTTGATAACCTCACAATATCCCATGAAAGATACATCAATCGACAAATATGTCCTGAAATTCACGATCCGTGACGCTTACTATCCGGAAGCTCAAATGAGTTGGCAGTTTCCCGTCTCGCTCCTATATACGGAGCTATTCAGCGAGTGTCCCAAGGTCCGATCCAAACCTGGCGTGAGTATCGATGCCGACAATATTGATCAACTCTGTTTCGATCTTTCCGAGGAATATGAGATCAAATACATTGAATACATTGGCTTCCGCTTCCAATTCGATGACCGACTGACCGCTCCTTCGCCAACCCGGCGGGGAAACCTCATTCTAGCCAATCCCCTGACCCAGCTGGAGGCGGAACAAACGTTGCGCTTGTATTCTCTTGACCATCCCATGGATCTGATCTGTACGTCAGACCGCACACTCGCACGGATCGGCATCGATACACTTCCGATTACCGATGTGGTCGCCGCCAGCTCCCATGTTCGTTACACACTCTCCGGCGACGCTCTGCAAGAAATCTGGCTTGTGAGCCCATCTGTTTACTATCAGTAAAACCCTCTTTACCAACGCGCTCGCCTCGTCCGATATGGATTGCGTCATCGAAGGCAATTTGTGGGAGGGGGCCATGCAGCGCGGGAATCGCAAATCGACGCCAAAAGTCACAAACGGCGCTGTTCGGAAGAAGAACCAGTGGACGCAGAGCCCGGATTACTTTTGGGCGCCGACGCCGCGTATGGTGCAGATCGACCGTCGACGCGCAGGCAAGGGGTACAAGCATGTCGTCAGTACGAGCGATGTTTATCGCTTTCTGGAATTGCTGCCGGATTGGGATCGTATCGCCGTCGGTCTGAACGCAATTGTGTTATCCGAGGGGGTGGATGATCTGGACGGCCGCTACTATAGCGCAGGCGTAATTTATCTGAGTGCTTGGGATGCCCACCAGTGGATAGAATATTCTGCCGAGCACTACAAGAGCCATTGCGAAATCTTCGAGCGCCTTGTCGTGCCATGCGAAGCGACGGATGACGGTTACTATTTGTGCAAGTTCGATGAGGCGTCGATCCGCGCCTATCAGCTCCTGCACATCTTGCTGCATGAACTTGGACACCATCATGACCGAATGAGCACCCAGCGCCAGAAGCACAGCGGACGCGGGGAGCCTTACGCCGAGAACTATGCGTTGCGCTATGAGGCGCATATTTGGAACGCTTACCATCACGAGTTTCGGGGGTAGGCGTTTTTTACCGTTTCGATCAGGCGGCGCGGCGATGGTCGGTTCCGTCCTCTTCGCTTTGCGCGGTGAGGGATTGGCTGGTGAGCAGCGCGGTCAGCGCGAGGCTGGTGATGGGACGGGAGAAGAGGTAGCCCTGGCCGTGGTCGCAGCCCATGGCGCGCAGGAGGGCGTGCTGTTCGTCGGTCTCAATGCCCTCGCTGGTGACGCGCAGGTTCAGCGCCTTGGCGAGCGTCATGATCGCCTGGACGATTGCATCGGACTCGCTGCTGCTTCCCAGACGCTGCACGAACGATTGGTCGATCTTGAGCGTGTCCACGGGGAAGTTCGCCAGATATGACATGGACGAGTAGCCGGTGCCGAAATCGTCCACGGCGAGATGCACGCCGAGCGCCTTGATCTGCTCCAGCTTGGCGATCGTGTCTTCCGGGTGTGACGACATCAGGCTTTCCGTAATTTCCAGCTTGAGGCTGGAGGGCGGCAGACCCGAACGGTCCAAAATCTCCGCAATCTCTTCGATCAAGCCTTCCTGCTGAAATTGTCGTGTCGAAAGGTTGACGCCGATTAGAAGTGAGAGGTTCTCCGGGTCGCTTTCGCGCCACTCCTGGCCCTGACGACACGCTTCCTCCAGAACCCACTTACCGAGCGGAACAATCAAGCCTGTCTCCTCGGCAATCGGGATAAACTTGCCCGGCGGGATCAAGCCGCGTGTCGGGTGCTCCCAGCGAACCAGAGCTTCCACTTCGCTGATCTGCTGGGTACTCAGCGCGATGATCGGCTGATAGTGCAGCCGCAGCTGTCCCTGCTCGATCGCGCGGCGCAGCTCGCTTTCCAGCTCCATCCGCTCGGCGGCGCGGGCGGTCATACTGCGGTCGAACGTCACGGTGGCCGCTTTGCCGTCCGCTTTCGCCTGATACATCGCGATATCGGCGTCCCGCAGCAGGCCGTTGGCGTCTCCGCTGCTGTCCAGGCTGAGCGCCACGCCGATGCTTGCGGTCACAAACATGTCCCGCCCCTGGATGCAAAGAGGCTTGCGCATTTCTTCGGCCACCCGCGCCGCGATCTCCACCGCTTCGCCGGGGGCGGCGTCTTCCAGAAGAATCGCGAACTCGTCACCGCCAAAACGCGCCACCGTATCCTGCTGACGGACTTTGGAGCTCAGGCGCTCGGCGACGATGGTGAGAAGGTCATCGCCGGCTTCGTGCCCCAGGCTATCGTTGACGATTTTGAAATTGTCGAGATCGATAAAGAGTACGGCGACGTCCTGCCCATGACGGTGCGAGCGCGCCAGCGCCCGGTCCAAACGGTCGAGAAGCAGCGCGCGGTTGGGGAGCCCCGTCAGCACGTCGTGAAAGGCCTGATGCTTGAGCTGCTCTTCAAAGGCGTCCCGCTCCATAATGTCCCGAAACGTTAGCGTGAAGCCGGCGACAGCAGAGTCAGCCATCTGATTGTTGATGATCACCTCGGAGTTGCGCCACGAGCCATCATTGTGGCGCAGGCGCAGCTGCGTCGAGACATTGCGCCCCGGAAGCTCCAGCGCCTGCGCCAGCAGGGCTTCGGAGCGCGCCTGATCGTCCGGATGAACCCAGTCGCGCCCTTGTGTTCCGATCGTGTTTTCTACGGAAAAACCCCAAATCGAGGTGATCGCCGAACTGATGTAACTGACTTTGCCGTCCTGGTTCAGAATGGCGAAAACATCTTGTGAGTTGGTGATGATGGCGCGGAAGCGCTGTTCACGCTCCTGCAGCGCCGCCTGCGCCAGACAGCGTTCGGCGACTTCGCCTTCCAAATTGCGCAGGACCCGGGTGAGATAGCGTGTGATGAAAAGGCCGATCGCGGCGCCGGCCGCGAGAGCGGCGATCAAGAGCCCGATCACCCAGGCCTTGCTCTGCACATAATGCTGTCGCATACGATGGCCGTACCAGACGCCGTGGCGGTAGTTCCATTCGGCCATCTGTTCCGTGACGCTGCGCATGTGCAGAAAACGCGTCCGCATCGGCCCGCTCAGCTCCGCATAGGACCGGTCCTTATTCCCCAGCCTGCTGATCGGAACCACCGTCTTGTGCATCGCCAGATAGCTGCTCCAGTCGTTTTGCAGGATCTGGAAGTTATCTCGGTCGACAGGATCGAGCACAGTGCGGCCGTACTCCTGAAGCCCTTCTGCTGTGCTTGCCTCGGCGACGAGCATATCACGCTCCAGCGCCGGCTGATCGGCGGCGGGGGCCAAAGCATGCTCCATCTCCAGCGTGCGCAGCCGCCGCGCATTGACATGGAATTCGCCCAGCCACTTTTCCCCGGTCACCACTTCGTTCAGCATCGCCTCAGACGTTTGCGTCATGATCGACATCTGCGCAAGCGCCATCGCGCCGACGAGTGACGCCAAAAGAAGACAAAGCCCAAAGCCGCCAATCAGCTTCGACCCGGTTGTAAATTTCCGAAAGCAGTTCATGAAAACATATCCTAGCGCACCCGTCGTCGTAATCTAGCCAATTCCACGGAAGAGCCGTTGCATGGACCGAAAACGAATTCCCTCGATACAAAACGGTTAGCCGCTATTTTATATCGGAGTTTCCATCTTTCTTCTCTAGATGGAGACGTGAGGTGATCATGAATTCTTATCGGATAATATGAAATTATTGAGCGAGTTATGTCCCAGCCTCCCGGTTCAGCAGGGCGCGTTTGCGTTCAACGCCCCAGCGGTATCCGGACAGGGCGCCGTCAGTGCGGACAACGCGGTGGCAGGGGATCGCGACGGCGAGGGCGTTTGCGGCGCAGGCCTGGGCGACGGCGCGGACGGCTTTGGGGCGGCCGATGCGGGCGGCGATGTCGGCGTAGCTGGCGGTTGAGCCGGGGGTGATCTCGCGGAGGGCCTGCCAGACTTGCTGCTGGAAGGCCGTTCCCCGAATGTCGAGCGGGAGGTCAAGGCCGCGCGTGGGGGATTCGATGAGGCCGATGACCTGGGCGATGGTCGTTTCGAACTCTTGGTCGCCGCCGGTGATCTGTGCTTTCGGAAATCGGTCCTGCAAGTCTTGGACCAGGGTGTTGGGGTCGTCGCCAAGTAAGATGGCGCAGACGCCTTTCTCGGTCGCCGCGACGAGGATCGCGCCTAGGGAGCTTTCGCCGACGGCGAAACGGATCGCGGCCCCGGCGCCGCCGCTGCGGAAGGCGGTGGGCGTCATGCCGAGCCGGTCGTTGGAAGTTTCATAAAACCGGCTGCTGGATTGATAGCCGGCTTCGTAAATCGCTTCGGAGATATTGGTCCCCTGAGCGATCTGGTCGCGGACACGCCGGGCGCGGTGGGCGTCGGTGTAGGCTTTCGGGGTGACGCCGGTGACCGATTTGAACAGCCGGTGGAAATGGAAGCGGCTGACGCCGGCGGCTTCGGCGAGTGCGTCGAGGCTAGGCGCTTCGTCGGACGCTTCGATGATTCGGCATGCTTCGGCAACGGCGGCGGCGTGGCGCTGGGCCAGCGCCGCTTCGTTTGGGCGGCATCGTTTGCAGGGGCGGAAGCCGGATTGTTCCGCTTCGGCGCCGCTGGTGTGGAACCGGACGTTCTCGCGGTTCGCCAGCCGCGAGGCGCAGGAGGGGCGGCAGTAAACGCCCGTGCTCTTGACCGAGTAAAAGAATGCGCCGTCGGCGTCGTGGTCGCGCCGCGTGACCGCCTCCCATTTTTCCTCATCGCCGGTGTACGGCTGTGTCCCTGCTTCGCGCTGCTCCATGATAGACGCCATTGGATCGCTCCTCTCGCTTGCCACGGACGCTTCTCGATCCGTTCTTGTTCACAGTATAGCGTAACGAGGATCCGCAGCACACTCCGGTCCTTGCTTTCCAATTCGTCACTGACGTTGACAATCGAGGACGCCGCCAGCTAAGAAGCTCCTAAGCTTCCCAGAAGGGAATCGACTTCCCGGATCTGCCGGTTCCAGAGTTGGGTCTCGAACCAGAGGCGCACGCCGATGCTCCCGGCGACGATCAATCCCGTTTCCAGGATCTTCAGTGACGTGAACTGGACGTGCGCCAGCAGAACGAAGAAGAGTGTGGCGAAGTAGAGCACCGTGAATAATGCGCCGACCCATTTTTGCGTTCGGAAACTGGCCGCCGCCTGTGTCAATGCGTCACGAATACTTCGCTCCGGAGGAGCGGGGCGGGCGACGCGCAGCAGGACAAGGTTATTGACGATCCCGAACGTCACGACGGCGATCAGCAGCCCGGTTGCTTCGCTTTGGCTCAGCGGTGAGGCCAGTCCCGTCAGACAGGCGAACAGCACCACTCCGAAGGCGAGCGATTCGATGATGAGTTTTCGGCTTGTGCGCAGGAATGTTGCGCGCGATTTCATGCGGACCATCGCTTCCAGCTCCGAGGGGGTCTTTGCAGGGCCGCTGGCGTCGCCCTGACGCCACAGCGCTTTGATGTCATCCATTGTCGTCTCCTTCTTGAGCGGCGCGCTCTTTCAACTTGTCTTTGATTCGGCTGATCTTCACGCCGACATGGTTGTCCGTGATCCCAACGATCTCCGCGATCTCTTTGTAGCTATACTCCTCTAAATACAAGGTGACGATCGCCTTCTCCACCGGGTCGAATGTCGCGATGACTTCATAAAGCCACGTCGTGCGCTCGTTTGCGGCCGAGGTGGGGGATGGGGCGGATCGGTCGATTGTTTCCCAGGGCAGTTGACGCCGCCGAAACTGTTCTTTGGGGGACCGGAACGCCATCACGGCGGTGCTCAGCGCGACCTTGTAGATCCAGGTGGACGGTTTCGACTCTCCTTTGAACGCCGGGTAGGATCGCCAGAGCTGGTAGACGATATCCTGGAACAGATCCTCGCGGTCTTCTTGGGAATCCCGATAGATGCGCGAAATCTTATAAATGACGCCTTGGTTCTGCGAGATCAGCGTTAAAAAATCAGGCTTCATTGCGCCTCCTTTCCCGATGAGTTGCCGGAAGGGCGCGAAATCTTACACGACTTACCGAAACTCTTTCGGCGGTTTCCCCGTTGTCCACACATGAACTTCTTTGGGAGACACACAATGGTTATCCGTGGCGCCTTTCTCTTCTTACTCGCTGTGCTGCTGTATTCCCTGCCTGTCGCCCTCCGCGCCGACGCTCTCAACGCTTCAGGCGCGAGACATGGGATTTATCTCGGCGAAGGGAAGATGCTGGACGTGGAATCTACAAGGCAACTGACGCTGCGCGAGGATGTGCGAGAGTATCAGTTTAGCCCCTCGGGCGAGAAGATCGCCTATGTGAGCTATGTGGAGGATCATGGCGAGCGTTATTTCGCCCTTAAACTGGTCGACACCTGGCGCCGCGATCCCGAGGTGATGACTTTGGTGAAACAGCTGGTGGGGAAGGATGAGCAGAATCCGCGCGAGTTGCCGCGTTTGAGCATCGTGGGCTGGGCGGGCGACGATCGATATCTTTTGTTCCAGCGAATGGAGCTAGTCTTGGGGAAGGAAACTGCTCTGTTTTCGCGTCATTTAGAATCGCTCGATCTCACCGCCGCCTCGATCGATGCAAAGACGATCCCCGTCAACGCGACAGATACGCAGGAGAACCCGGCGACCCTGGAGTACGCCTGGTCTCCCGCGCACGACCGTCTGCTGCTGTTAAAAAAAGTGATCTTCTGGGAGCGCCCGATCCGTTACGAACGAAGTTGTTTTCTCTACGATCCCTTGACGGAGAAGCTGCAGACAGTCACTGTCGATCCTCTCGACGCCGTGCTGGGCTGGATCGACGATACGCATCTTCTGTCGTTGCGTAAGATCAAAGGAAAGCCCGTCGTTTACCATTCGCACGATCTGGAAAGCGGAACGGTGGCGGACGGCGCGCTGCCGGAGGGGTGGGGGAATGTTCCGGCGCTGGCGCTGGCGGAGACGCATTCCTTGGGCGGAACCATCGATCCCAAGGACGCTTCCCTGGTGCTCAGCGTCGCGTCTCATTCTCTGCCGGCGCCGCGTGCGAACGACCCCGCGCGTGTCGCGAGCATTTGGCTTCAGCGCGATCCCGGCGCACCCAAGCTCAGCGCGCTGCTCGTGGGCGTCGTTCCCAGCAGCGACGAGCCGCAAATACAGTGGGCTCCAACCGGCAAGGCCGTAGCGTTCATCGCTCACGGCGACGTGTTTTTGACGAGTTTGGGAAAGCGCAATGCGGACACGCGGGAGAAACTAACGGCGGGAGAGCCGCTGACCTGTGAGGAAGAACGAGAAATCGCGACATCCAATCTCAAGCAGATTGGTCTGGGGATCATCATGTACGTGCAGGACAACGACGAGAAATATCCCGCCGCGGCTGGTTATCACGACGCGATTTATCCCTATCTCAAAGACGAGAGTCTCTTCTCCATGGGAAAGGGGAAATTTGTATATCACGCGCCGGTAAATCTATCGCTGGCCAGCTTGGAGAGTCCGGCGACACTGATGATCGGCGAAATGCTGCTGCCCTGCGCGCGAATCGTGCTCTACGCCGATGGCCATGTAAAGAGCATGGGACCGACGGTCAAGCCTTGAAAGGCTAGATCGTCGTTTTCCTGAGTGATGGGAACCGCGCTCTTGCTACCCGAGCGCCTTAGGGAACCGGTCTGTGGTTTGGATCACGAACTCGCCGAAGAGGGAGTTGGCCCAGGCGAACCAGGGGCGCGAGAAGCGGCTGGCGTCATTTTTATTAAACGATTCGTGCATGAAGCCCGTGCCGGCGTGAGTCGCTTTGAGAGTTTGGAGACACGCCGTGACTTCCGCTTCCGAGGTGCTGGTGAGGCCGTACATCATGGTGGCGATGGGCCAGATCTGGTTGCGGCCGGTGTGCGGGCCACCGACGCCCGTATACTTTCCTTCGAAGAACCAGGGGTTGTCCCGGCTCCAGACGAGGCGGCGCGTGCCCTGATAGATTGGATCGGAAACGGGTGTTGCGCCCAGATACGGGAGCGAGAGCAGGCTGGGGGTGTTGGTCGCCTCATCCGTCAGGCTTACATTGCCGAGGCCGTCAAGTTCGTAGGCGTAGACGGCGCCCTGCGTGGGATAAGTTTGCTTGGCGTATTTTTGCAGGGCCTTTTCGACCTCGCGCCCAAGAGCCGACGCCTGCGACGCCAGCTTATGATTGCCTCGGATCTGATCGAGCATCTCCGCCATTTGATGAAGAGACACGGCGGCGAAGAAGTTGGAGGGGATCAGGAACTGGTATGTCGTCTCATCGTCCGAAGGCCGGAAGCGCGAACAGATCAGGCCGTTGGGTTTGACCGCCGGGCCGTAGGCCGGATCCGGGATCGGCGCGTTTGGTTCGGGCTTGACGCCTTCACGCAGGAAGTAATACGGGCCTTTGCCATCCTTGCGCTGCTGTTCCCGGAAGGTGCGCAGCACCGTCTCCATGGCGCTCTCCCACTGCGCGTCGAACGGCGCGGCGTCGCCTGTCTCTTTCCAGTAGCCGTGCGCAAGACGAATGGGGTAGCAGAGCGAATCGATCTCCCACTTGCGCTCGTGGATGCCCGGCTTCAGCACGGTATAATCGCCCGACCATTCGCTTTTGCCGTTAGGATCGGCCAAAAACGCATTCGCGTACGGGTCGAGCAGAATGCATTGCGATTGCCGCCGGATCACGCCTTGCAGAAGACGGTTCAGCTTGGGATCGCTCTTAGCGAGCGGCAGGTATTGCCAGACTTCCGCCGATGAATCCCGAAGCCACATCGCATCAATGTCTCCCGTGATCACAAACGTATCGGGCTTGCCGTCGATCTCCTTGAAGTCCACGGCGGTATCGAGCGTGTTGGGGTAGCAGTTCTCGAACATCCAGGCGAGTTCTGGATCCCCGATCCGCCCCCGCATCTCCACAATCTTAGCTTCGACTGCGTCCGATTGGAACCGGCGCTCGCCAATCGGGGGCCGTTTGGAAGTGAAGCTCGAAGCGGGCGTGGCGTCCGCTGTGGTGTCGGCGGCCAGCAGCGGCAGTTCGCGGCCTGCCGCAAGGAGCGCCGCCGCGCCGAAGCCGGCCCTCAGAAAGTGTCGTCGTGTCTGCAATATGGTCGCTCCGTGCTTTGATTTCGAGATGATTATGGCGACGCTGAGACCGGACCGTCCGAGGGAGGCGCGGCGTCCGGCGACGCGCCCCAACTTTTGTTGGGACGGTTTCCCATCACCAGCTCCAGTTTACCTCCGTTTGCGATATCGCTGTGGCGGAACCAGGGCTTGCTCCAATCGGCGCCGTTCAGCTTCGCCGATTGAATATACTTGTTATCGCGGGAACAATGTTTCGCTTCGACGACGAATGTTTTGCCGTTTCCCAGGTTCAAAACGCTGCGCGTGAAGATTGGGCTGCCAATATTGTAAATCGGCAGGCCTGCCGTCACGGGGTAGAAGCCCATCGATGAGAAAACGGCGAAGGCGGAGAGGCCGCCACCGTCTTCGTCGCCGGGGATGCCCATCAGATCGTTCCGGAACCACATCTCCATCAGCGAACGCATGCGTTTCTGGGTCTTCCAGGGCGCGCCGGCGTAGTTATAGAGATAGGGGATGGGCATGCTCGGTTCGTTCCCCATGGAGAACTGTCCGACGTTGCCCGTGGAATCCGGGAATGCGGCGTAGAAGTCGCTTCGGCCTCTGCCGAGGTCCTCGACAAAGAGCTGATCCAGGTTCTCCACGAACTTCGCGCGCCCGCCCATCAAATCCACCACGTCGGCGATGTGGTGCGTGACGCCCCAGCGATAGGTCCATCCGTTGTTTTCGTCGTAGTAATCGCGTCCGCCCGCTCCGCCAGAGTACTTATAGTCGAACGGTTCGATGAACGCGCCCGACTCGTCCTTGGGATGAAAGAAGCCGGTCGCGGGATTGAACAGATTTCGGTAGTTGTACGAGCGCTTCTGGAAGAATTCGTAATCGTCCGTTTTGCCCAGCTCCCTCGCCATCTGCGCCAGGCACCAGTCGGTATAGCTGGCCGCCAGGGTGATCGCGACGGATTGTCGCCGCTCGCCTCTGCTGACTTGATCGACCGTTTCCGGCTCGCCGGGTTTCAGACCCGGGTAGTAGCCGTGAGCGCTGTAAAACTCGTCGAGCCGGTTGACAGGACCACGCGCCCAGGGAAGCGCCGTCGACTCCATCACTGTCTTTTTAACGTGCGCGTAGGCCGAAGCCAGGTCAAATCCACGGATGCCCTTGCTGTAGGCGTCCCAGATGATCGCGGCGCTGTACAGTCCGTTCATACAGTGTCCGTCTCCGCCTAGCGCGGGAAACGTGGGAAGCCAGCCTTCGGGCGACTGCTCCGCCATGCGGAGATAGGAGGCGACTTTCTGCGACTCCTGCCCGGGATTGATCAGGATGCCGAGCGGATGATCCGCGCGGTGCGTATCCCAGCTCCAGTCGTCGTTGTAGAAATCCACGCCGTTGTCGTCATGAACTTTGCCGTCGAACCCGCTGTAGTACTGGCCGTCCTCGGAGATGTCCACCATGCGTTCGTAAGTCCGATACATCGCCGTGTAAAAGACCGTCTTGTCGTTGTCCGAACCGCCCTGGACTTTGATCTTGCCCAGCGCATCGTTCCAGGCTTTGCGCCCGCTCGCGGCGACCTTATCCAGATCGAAATCCGGGATCTCGCTCTCCAGATTCTTTTTCGCCTGATCGAGACTGACATACGAGACGCCGTACCGAACGGCGGCGTGGTCGCCGGCGAACGACAGCGCCAGGGCGGCGTCGCGCCCCGACGCTGTCGCCGTTCCAAACTGCGCAACGCCATTGTCCAGCACGCCTGCCTTCTCCGGCGCGGCGCTCGTCACGAGATACAGATAGACTTTCGTACCGGAATATCTCTGGAAGCCGGTTACGACCGTCCCATCCGCCTTCAATTCCCCATCTCCAGTACTAAGAACCAGGGTGCGCGCGCCCGGTTTTGTAAACGTGAACGTGTAAATGGCGGACCGGCGCGCCGGCGCGAACGCGACATCGATCGCATCATCAAGCGTCACGGAATACCGATACGGCTCGGTCTTTTCCAGGTCGTAAGAGTACTGCATCACCGGCGATAGGCGCGCATTCGCGTCCGAAACAGGACTGAGATGAAACAGCAGATCACCGCGATGCGTGGGCTGCGTGAGCGGCAAGCCATTGAGGCGAGGATCCGTGAAGCTCGGGCGATCCGGACGAATACGCAGCATTCCATTCGGAAGCGAGATGGTTGGGTACGTCGGCATCAGCATATGGCTGATGTTTCCGATGTAGGGATTCACGTACGAAACCGGGTCGCCATGTTTGTTCAGATCGGCCGCGTGCAGATACCCGGCTGGAAGCATCAGGCCTATCGTCAAGGCGTGGCGTAGAGCCGGGTGTTGGAATGGAGTTGATTTTTTCATCGTTGGGTGTTCCAATTATGGACTGTGAAATTAAGGCTGTGGGGATGCATCAAACAGCTCATTCGAGACATAAACTTCGTCATCTTGCGGATCATACACGACAAGGTTATGCTTTAAAGCGATCTCGAAGATGATCGGAACAGCCGCATCCACTGCGGACCATCGTATGCAGAGGAACGTGTGACCGCCCGATCGATCAGGGCTGAAGCTCCACGGCGAATCCTCTAATTTATCTTCCGGGATCGCCTCTAAATCGGGATAGACAATTGCTAAATCTTTCTGAAAAGCAATCATGGGAGCGCCCTCCTCGACTTCCGATGAGTCCAGGCAACGCCTCTTAGCCTCTTCTTTGGAGAGCGCTCGGGAGCTGTAAAAGACGGCAAGATCGAAACTCATGATTTCCTTTAACTTTCTTCCGTCCGTCTTTTGTAAACGATGCTCTCGTTATTGCCACTCGCCCGGCTGGAGCGTGACGATCTCGCCAGAACGATCGGCGGGTGATTTCTTCTTCGATGGCTTATGTCCCGTGTGCGCCACGATAAAATCCACGGCGGGGGCGGGGCTGGAGAGGCCGTGGGGGTGGTGGGCGCAGCCGTGCTTGACGATGGTGAAGAACGTTCCGCCGAGTTTGAGATAGCGCTCGCGGGCGATCACGGAGTTCTCGTCCGGCGGCAGGTCCGTGTCGGCGTCGCCGTACACATGGATGATCGGGATATGAGCTTTCGCCAGCGGCTCCATAATGTCCAAGGGGTTGCCCTGAAAAGCAAGCGCGTCGGCTTCCGAGCTAAAGTGATAGTCCTTGATCAGCTCGGCCCAATCGCCGGGACTGCCCGGGCCTTTGCCCTTGCCGCCGGGCCAGCTTTTGAAGTCGCACACAGCGGCGTCGCCGTAGATGCAGCCGACCTTGTCCGTATTGACGGCGGCCCATCGGTAAATATACAGGCCGCCCCGGCTTAATCCTTCCAGAGCGGGATACTTGGAGAGACCGTAAGTCTCGGTGAGCGTCTTGTAAAACGGGTCCCAATGCGCCATCGCGTCCGGACAGCCAAACGTATTGCCGACTTCAATATAAGCGAGATAAAAGCCTTTGTCAAGCAGCGCCAGATCGACATTGGGGAAGGCGTCCCAAAACATCGCGCGCCAGATCCAAGGCTTGCCGGGCGCCGCCTGCTTCGGCTCGACTACCATGGCGTCGCATCCATCTATCTTGAGATGATAGCATTGAAACCCATGATAATCCGTCGCCTCGCCCGGCCAAGCCGCTGTCGCCTGCGCCGCAGGCGCGGCTTTGACGGATGTTGCAAATGTCATTGAAAGCGCGAGCGCTGCGCCGACGAGAATAAGAAGCTGTGATTTGTACATTGAGACCTTCCTTGCGACATGCGAGTTTATGAAACCGGTTGCACCTGAAAAACAACTCACGATCGTCTCTGAAATTTAGAGGCTAATACAAGGTGAAATGTTTCAATGATTATAGCGCTTGTTTTGGGCCATTTGCAATACTAAGGCGATTGAGAATGTTAAGATTGCGGCCTTGTCGCTTTAGAAGCCGCTTGTGGGAAATCTCCTATTAAATGCTCTCATCATCCATGACTGCGCCACTACCAGCAAGATCGCGAAAGCGAGAGTGAGACAAATATGCTTTGCGAGCCAGGAGGGAAACAACAGCACACATAGCAATGCGCATATTCCCGGGCCGAGAATAACCGCCAGACCAAGGGCTGTTCTTTTAACAGGCATTGATTTTACCAATGAGTGGTTATTTACTTCAGCGGCGCGACGCGGCCTTCGATGGCGATGGTGAGGACTTTGTGGCCGGCGAGGTATGTAGCCAGGGCTTTGGTGACGGAGATGTTGGTGTCGTCGGCAATGTCGGCTTTCTTCCAGACTTTGAAGTAGCCGAGGCCGCCGCCGGCGAGGGTGCGGGTGGTGGCGACACGGTATGTTTTGGTCGAGGAAATCTCGGAGCTGTCGGCGCCGGCAAGTTTGACGCGTTTGCCGACGGGCTGGGTGGGATCGTAGCGCACTTGCAGACCGCTGACCTGGAGGAAGCCGGGGAAGGGCTGGGGGAGATGCGAGACCGACCGCTCGGCTGCTTGAAGGATCTGGCTGCCCGTGAGGTTCAGAACGACGATTGTGTCGCTTGGGTCATTGGCGTAGCGCAGGGCTTTGGCGAGGTCGCCGGGCTTGATGTCGCTTGCGGGAATCGTCGTTTCAGAGATCTCGTCGGCGGGAAGAATGGCGACCTCCGCGTTGCTCGCCGCGCGAATCGAGTCGGCAATCAAGTTGCCCAGGTTCGTCTCATGTTCGGATGAGCCCTCGCCCACAAGAGGCTGGGCGATATGGATGGTGTCTTTGGAGGCCGCGAGATTGGATTCTCCGGAAGCGCCTTGCTGCGCGGCGTCGCCGCGAGCTTCGTTCCGCGCGTACGCCGACCGGGCGGCGGCGGCGAACGCCGCCGTCAGTCCGAGACCGACCAGGGACAGGATCACCGTCTTCCGAAATGGGTTGTTCTTCACGGTCTCTCCATGGCTTGCGTTCGGCCCTCATCCCCCGGCCCCTTCTC
>NZ_JBDSQY010000087.1:0-28988 GCF_039929585.1 Capsulimonas sp. | reverse complement strand
ACTCCAGATCGGAACGTAATCGACCACGTTTCTGGAGTGTCCGGAGGGACACATCGTGCACTTCTAGGCGCGAATTTATTCGCCGGCCTCTTCCGCGCGGATTGCGCGGTTAATGGCAAAATACATCAACCTCCGACCAAATCCAAGGACACTATATATGACCGTTATTTCCTCGCGAGACCGCACCATCGCACTGATCGCTCTCGCCGCAACGATTGCGTCGGGCATCTTGATTTCTCTTCACGTCAATCCCGTGATCTTATTTGTGGTTACCGCCGTCGCGCTCGCCATGCTGGCGTCGATGGTGGGATCGGCCACGGAGCAGCTGGGCGGTAAGCTTGGTCCCGGCGCGACGGGTGTTCTCCAGAGCGCACTTGGGAATTTGCCCGAACTGTTTATCTGTATCTTTGCTCTGCGACAAGGGTTGGTCACGGTCGTACAATCGGCGCTGATCGGCTCGATCCTGGCGAACTCGCTGCTTGTTCTCGGCCTGGCGTTTCTGGTGGGGGGCTTGAAGAACGGCACGCAGAAGTTTGGGAAGCAGCAGCCACGTATGATCGCCTCGCTGATGCTGCTGGCGGTGTCCGCGCTGATGATTCCCACGCTTGCGCATGAGTTGCACACGCCCGCCGGCCGCCATCCGGAGACGATGAGCATCGTCGCCGCCATCGTCCTGCTCCTCGTCTTTCTGTCCAGCATCCCAGTCTCCCTCAAGGGCGGGGCGCTGACGCCCTCGGACTGCGAGCCGGAAGCCCGCACGCACGCGGTGTGGCCGGTTGGTCTTTCCGTGGGGACATTGCTCTTCGCGGGGATCGGAGCGGCGCTCGTCTCGGATTGGTTCGTCGAAGCGCTGAAGCCCGCGATCCAGATCCTGCACCTGTCAGAAGCGTTCACGGGCTTAGTCGTCGTGGCGATTGCGGGCAACGCGGTCGAAAACGTGGTGGGGATCCAGCTGGCCGTCAAGAACCAGATGGACTTCGCCGTCAGCGTCATTTTGAACAGCTCGCTTCAGGTGGCCCTGGGGTTGATCCCCGCCCTGGTGATCCTGAGCCTGTTTTTGGGAGGCGCGCATCTCACTCTCGTGCTCACGCCTCTGCTGATCGCCGTTTTGGCGCTGTCGGCCATCGTCACAACGGTGATCGTCTACGACGGCGAATCGATCTGGCTGGAAGGCGCGGCCCTGGTCGGCCTCTATATCATCATTGCCGCCTCGTTCTGGTGGGGGTAACGCCCATGCTATCCATTACGCCGTTTCCAGGGATCGAAACGCCCCGCTTGTCTCTGCGCGAGACGCGGTTCGACGATGCTACGGACATCTTTCGCATCCTCTCCCAGCCGGAAGTCGTGCGCCATTATAACATCGGGCCGCTCGCCGACGTGGACGAAGCGCGAGCCATTGTCACACGTCGGCGACAATCTCATTTGCAGGGAACTCGCATCCGCTGGGCGATCGCCCTCAAAGAGAACGATCAGGTCATTGGCTCGTGTGGATATGTCAATCCCGACAGCCAATCACGACAGGCTGAGATCGGATATGAATTGGATACGGCTTATTGGGGCAAAGGATTGATGCGCGAGGCGCTTGCGGCGATGCTCGGGTTCGGCTTCGCAAGGATCGGCCTCCATCGCATCGAAGCGCTCGTCGTTCCCGAAAACGCGTCGTCACGACGGCTGCTTGCCACTTTGGGTTTCCAGCAGGAAGGCCTGCTGCGCGAGCGCGGCTTCTGGAAAGACGCATTTCACGACCTGGCGCTCTACTCGCTGCTGGATCGGGATTGGGCCGACTCGGCCAATAAGGATATGATTTAACATGCTGGGACTATTACTCACGGCGGCGCATCTGCTCGCCGCCATACAAGGCGCGCCGCCGCAGATCATCACACACGGCGCACGGACGCACAAATGGGTCGTCCTATCGTTCGACGCCTGCGAGACGCGCAAGCCGGCGGGATACGACGCCAAGATCATCGATATCCTGACGCGCACCCACACCCCGGCCACTCTGTTTCTCGGAGGCCACTGGATGGAGACGCACCCGAGCCAAACGCGCGCCCTCGCCGCCAATCCCCTCTTCGAGCTGGGCGACCACTCCTACCTGCATCCGCACATGACGAAGATCACGACGGCGCAGATCGACGACGATTTGCGCAAGACACAGGCCATCCATCGCCGTCTGACCGGTCGCGAAGCCACCCTCTTCCGGCCCCCCTACGGTGAATACAACGCCACCGTCTTAAAAGAAGCCGCACACTTCGGCATGCAGTCCGTGACTTGGGAAGTCGTGACCGGCGATCCGGACAAGCACGTCCAGGCGCGCGACATCACCCGCGCGGTCCTGCGCCAAACGAAGCCCGGCTCCATCGTGATCATGCACGTCAACGGCCGAGGCTGGCACACCGCCGAAGCCCTGCCCGCCGTAATCGACGGGCTAAAACGGCGAGGTTTTACGTTTGCGCGGCTGTCGGAGACGCTGAAGTAGACAACGTCACAGGATAACAAAAACGTAGGATCAGAGATGCCGGCGGTTTATGCATTTTGCCAAATAAATAGCGCCATTTGCATCCTAGGCGCCGGCGGTTGAAACCGCGCCTACAAGAACGCAGAAACCCACCTGCGTGGGTTACATGTTCGTAACCGATACCGCCTGATAAAACGTTCAAATTGGGCGGTATCGTTGAGGATTATGTAGTCCCCGCAGGGGGACTTCCGCGATCGTGCAGGCGCGGTTTTAACCGCCGGCCGATCTTATTCGCCGGCATCTTTGCAGATTGCCTCAGCAGCTTACCTACTTCGACTCAATTTCCACACCCTTCTTCTTCGCCGCCAACTTGATCCGTCCCTTAATCGTTTCGACCTCTTCGGCGTCATACTTCCCAGCGTTGTCTTTGTGGTGAATGTATCCCCACGCCGCCCGGATGTGCTTCTCCGTATCGATCGGATACTTGTGGTTCTTTGGATAGGCGAACTCCACATCGCCGTACTCGCGCACTCCTTCGTCGGGGTTGACGTCCTCGCGTTTGTCGATCGCCGTGCTTTTTCCTGACATGGGTTTCTCTCCTTTCGTCGTTCGCAACCAATGGTGCAATGTTCTTTCCCGATCTTTGTCCAGAATTAACCCATTGACTACTTGCGTAGTCCTGCGTTATAATATCGCATATGGAGAAATGGATGACCCTCTTATGATGAAGCCGCCGATGCTGGGTGATCAGGAGCTGGAAGTGCTCCGCTATATCACGGACAATAACCCGATCTCGGTGCGCGATGTCGCCGTCAAGTTCGGCGAACCGCTGGGCCTCGCGCGCACCACGATCCTGACGGTGATGGAGCGTCTGCGCAAAAAGGGCTTTTTGACGCGCATGAAATCCGGCGGATCGTTTGAATACGCCCCCGCCGTGGGCAAACAAGACCTGATGCAGAACCTCGTGCACGACTTTGTCAGCCGCACGCTCGGCGGGTCGTTGACCCCGTTTGTGGCGTACCTTTCCGAGAACCAAAATCTGAACGAAGAAGAAGTCGCCGACTTGCAGAAGCTGCTGGACGCGATGCAGGCGAAAAAGGGATAAACGCCATGGGCGGCGACGGGATCTCACATTTCATTCCCGCAATGGAACTCTGGGCCTCCACGATGCTGCGCGCCTCCGTGCAGGGCGGCGTGCTGATCCTCGCCGTCTGGGCCTTATGCCGCATCGCGCCGCGCATCCCCGCCCATGTGCGCTGCTGGCTCTGGTGGCTGGCGAGCGCGAAGCTCCTCATCAGCCTCTGCTTCGCCGGCGGCGTCGCCGTGCCGCTGCTGCCCCGTGGAACCCACGCTCCCCGCGCCGCCGCGCCGATCGCCAAGCTGTTCCAGCCGGTGCGGCCTTCTTACGACGCCAAGCCCGTCCCAGCCGTCACGCCGACGCCAGCGACGACGCCCATCGCTTCTCCAGCGCCCGTCGGCGCCGTGGCCCCTCTCCCCGCCGCTCCTTTGTCCTGGCTGCCGCTAGCGCTGTTCGCGGCGTGGGCCGCCGGCGCGATGGCGATGCTCGTTTGGAACGCCTGCGGCTGGTGGCGCGTGCGCGGCGCCATGCGTCGGGCCGAGACGGATGCGCCGGACGCCCTGCGCGAAGAAACAGCCCGGATCGCGGCGCAGATGGGATATCGGACCGAGATCGCCGTGCGCATGTCCCCAGAGACGGGATCGCCGTTTGTCGCCGGTCTTTGGCGCCCTGTGCTGATCGCGCCCTCTACCTTCTCCGAAAAACTTTCCGAGCCGGAGCGGCGCATGGCGCTGGCGCACGAGATCGCGCACTTGCGGCGCTTCGATCTGGCGCTCGGGGCCATTCCCGCCCTGGCGCGAATGCTCTTGTTCTTTCACCCACTGGCATGGCTGGCGGCGCGTGAGTACGCCGCGACTCGGGAGGAAGCCTGCGACGCCGCCGCGATCGCGGCAACCCAGCTCGACGCCGTACAGTACGCGCGCCTGCTGCTCAAAGTGATGTCGAACGGCGCGGCGGCGCCCAGCGGCGCGCTCGCGATCAGTCCGGCTTACCATGCCGCCAAACGCCGGCTGCTCCATGTCGCGCGGCCGGGATGGGACACCTCGCGCGCCCACACCCGCCTCGCGGCGGCGGCGCTCTGCGGCGCGGGCATGTGCGCGGCGCTGCCGCTGCATGTGACGGCGCGCACGCTGGCGATGACACACCTCAAACCGGACGACACAGCCGCGCCGCTCCATTATATTTTGCAGGACCTTGGCCCCGTCGGCGCATCGGCGTCCATCCGATTCGCCATCAACGATCGGGGGCAGGTGGCCGGAGCGCGCGATGAACGCGCGCTGCTCTGGGACAACGGCCATGAGACGCCCATCGGCGCCATCGGACGCTACCATTACGGAGCGGCGCTGGCGATCAACAACTCCGGGACCGTCGCCGCCACATACTACAACTACGATAACTATCCGCACACGCTGCTCTGGCAGGACGGCGCAAAATCGCCCGCACTGCCATCCAAATACCGTTTCAACGAACCGCACGGCGTCAACGATCTCGGCTGGATCGTCGGCGGCATCCGTACGGGCGGGCATGACGCGCAGGGTGGATTGATGACCCAGGCGTTTCTGCGCGCGGATGGACAAACGCGCATGCTCGGCACGCTCGGCGGCGACCACAGCACTGCCTACGATGTGAACGACAACGGACAGGTGGTCGGCAAAGCGGACCTCGCACGCACGTACTTGGAGCGAACGGCGCATGGCTTCACCCGTCCCACCCACGCCTTCCTGTGGCGCGACGGCGTGATGCAGGACCTCGGAACACTCGGCGGCGATAACAGCCTCGCCTGCGCCGTCAACCAGAGCGGCCAGTCTGTTGGCTACTCCGCCACGGACGAAGGTGTGAACCACGCCTGCCTCTGGGACAACGATCAGGCGGTCGATCTGGGAACCCTGCCCGGCCACGATAACAGCGAAGCCCGCGCGATCAACGACGCCGGCGACGCCGTCGGACGCTCCGGATCCGACGCCGACACCACCCCGCCCCGCGCCGTCCTCTGGACCGGCGGCCGCGTGGTGGACCTGAACGCCGTTGTGACCAACGCCCCGCAATGGACCCTCCAGTGCGCCGACGGCGTCAATAACTCCGGCCAGATCGTCGGCAAAGGTCTGATTGGCGGCGTCCCCCACGCCTTCGTGCTGACCCCGCAGGCGCCGCCTCAGCGACTTCCTTCAAAACACTGAGGCGTGAAGCTTCCTCTGTCCAATTATCCCGCAAAAACATCGGCGTATGGGTACACTAGCCTTGGTAATGCGCAGACGCGCGACCATCCAGGTGTCCCATGAATCTACAAAAACTCGAAGAAACGGCGCGAGCATTGCTGGCGGACGGCAAAGGCCTCCTCGCAATGGACGAAAGCACCGGCACAGCAAACAAGCGCTTCGCTCCGCTTGGCGTTCCTCAGACCGAAGATGCGCGGCGAGCGTATCGCGACTTGATCGTGACGACGCCGGAGCTGGGCCAAAATATCAGCGGCGCGATTCTTTACGATGAGACGGTTCGCCAGAAGACTAACGACGGACGCCCCTTTGTTGAGGCGATCATACAAGCGGGCATCATTCCCGGCATCAAAGTGGACGCCGGCGCGAAAGAGATGGCGGCGCATCCCGGCGAGAAAATCACTGAGGGCCTGGACGGTCTGCGCGAGCGCCTTGCAGAGTACGCCGGGCTCGGATTGCGCTTCGCCAAATGGCGCGCCGTGATCACGATCGGCGACGGTATTCCGAGCGATGGGTGCATTGCCGCGAACGCCGACGCGCTGGCGCGTTACGCCGCGCTCTGCCAGGAAGCCGGCTTGGTCCCGATTGTAGAGCCGGAAGTGCTCATGGAGGGAAGCCATACGCTGGAGCAGTGCGCCGAAGTGACGGAGCGCACGCTGAACATAGCGTTCGATGTGCTGGTTCGGCGGCGCGTGGCGCTGGAGGGAATGATCCTGAAGCCGAATATGATCCTTCCCGGCCTGGACTGCCCGGTTCAAAACCCCGCAGAGGAAGTCGCCAACGCGACCGTGTCATGCTTCCTGCGGACCGTGCCCGCTGCGGTTCCCGGCATCGCGTTTCTCTCGGGAGGACAGCCGAGCGAGCTGGCGGCGGAGCGTTTGAACGCCATGAACGTGCGGTTCAAAGGTCGCATGCCGTGGGCGCTGACATTCTCCTTCTCCCGCGCCATTCAGCAGCCGGCGCTGGAGATTTGGGCAGGACGGGACGAAAACATCCCAGCGGCGCAGGCGGCGCTGCTTCATCGCGCCCAATGTAGCCGCGCCGCGCGCCTAGGCGAATACCACCCCGATATGGAAACATCCACCGACCCCGCCACCCCAGGAGAACAACGTTGAGCGACGACGCCCTGCCCCGCATTTACTTAGCCCGCCACGGTGAAACCGAGTGGGCGATCACCGGACAGCATACAGGTTTGACCGACATCCCCTTGACCGATCGCGGTCGGCGCAACGCGCAGAGCCTGGGCAAGCGGCTCGATGGCCTCAAATTCGACGCCGTCCTCACCAGTCCGCTGATCCGTGCGCGGCAGACATGCGATCTCGCCGGGTTCGGCGGCCTCGCCCAGCCCGATCCCGATCTTGTAGAGTGGGCGTACGGCGACTATGAGGGATTACGGACGGTGGACATCCGAAAAGAACGACCCGACTGGCGCTCATTTCGCGACGGTTTCCCAGGCGGTGAATCGATTGAGGAAATCAGCGCTCGCGCCGACCGCGTCGTCGCCGACCTGCGCGCCATCGACGGTAATGTCCTGGTCTTCAGCCACGGACACTTCCTCCGCTTTCTCGCCGCGCGCTGGCTGAACCTGCCCCCAATCGAAGCGCGCCTGTTCGTGCTGACCACGGCGTCGCTCAGTATTTTGGGATACGAGCATAACCGCACGGAACCGGCGATCCGCCTCTGGAACGACGACCGCCATACGCAAGAGTAAGAAGACAATCAAAGGATGATTCGCCCGTGAGTAAACGTAAAAGATCGCCCGGCGCCCGGCCGGTTTTGGGAGCGCCTACGGCGCTCCTCCGCTCTGTAATCCCTCCCGCGATGTTTGCCGCCGTCTTGAAAATGATTGAGGAGGAAGAGTGGGCTGACGCCTATCTCATGCTCCTGGAGATGGAGCAGCGAGCGCCCAACGACGAGATGGTGCTGGAGATGCTCGTTCAAACCGCGCTGTCGGCCATGGAATTTACCGCCGCAGAGCGCGCCGCCTTGAAGCTTCATCGCCTGAAGCCCCGCAGCGAGGACGCTCTGATCGCTCTGGCGATGGCGCACGCCGCCTGCGAGCGCCCGGCGCTCGCCCTGCGCGGCCTGGAAGAGATCGGCGAGCGGTTTCCCCATTTAGACACGCCGGAATCCCATGAGCAGGTCTCAATCATTCGGCAAATGGTCATCGAGATATTAGAACACGAAGGACTTCGTTACCCTGAAAATCTGGATTTTGTGCTTTTGCACGAAGAATCTCAAATGCAGATGGCGCACCAGGATTACCTGGCGGCGCGGCGGACGGCGCAAACCCTCCGCGCCCGTTATCCCAACTTCGCTCCGGCGGTAAACAATATTTCCGTCATTTACGCCTGCGAAGGGGAGTATGAGAAAGCCGTCGGCGCGGCGAAAGAAGTGCTGGAGATCGCCCCTGAGGAGATCTCCGCTCTGGCGAACCTGATCTCGTTTCTCTGTCTTTTAGGGCGGCGCGAGGAAGCGGCGTCATATGTGGAGCGCATGAAGAGCAGTAAGGCTTCAGACCCCGCGCGGCGTTTAAAAATGGCCGAGGCGCTCACGATCTTTGGCGATGACGGCGGCGGCCTGAACCTCCAGAAACAAGACCCTGGACCGGACGAGAGCCCGGAAATCACAGCCGCCGTGCTGCACTACGCGGCGTGCGCCGCCTGCCGGGTGGATCGGCGAACCACGGCGCGGCGCTACTGGCGGCAGGCGCAAGAGCTAAATCCTGACTTCCCCCTGATCGATGAAAATCTCAGCGATCTGGATTTGCCGCCAGGAGAGCGCCACGGCCCTGTCGCCTTCCAGCTTCATCAGTTTCTGCGTCCGGCGGCGATGGACGCCTTGATCAAAGCGACCGAAGAGGAAGACGAAAACCCGGTCCCGGAACGGCAGCGGTCCATTTACCGAAAGCTGCTGCGCCAATGTCCAGAGATCGCGACATTCTCGCCGCTGATCCTCGCACACTGCGATGAGAACACGATCCAACTTTTCTTCGTCATTACCCAGCATGCCGACCATCCCGCTCTGCTTGCGGCGGTCAAAGATTTCGCGCTCGGCAAGCGCGGCTCTGACGCGCTTCGGATGGAAGCGCTGTCAATTGTCCGTGAGTTGGACCCAGGCAGCGCCGGGCCTGTAAAATTCTGGGTACGCGGCGAGCAAAAAGAGATTGAGCACTTCGGTTACGAGATTACGGACGAACCTGCTCCCGCAACTATTTCTCCTGAAGCTCACGACTTACTGGAACAGGGAACGGGGGCTCTGAGAGAGGGTAGGATGGAGGAAGCGGAGCAGACGCTGCGACGCGCCTTGGAACTAGCGCCGGAAAACCATTCGATCCGCAACAATCTTGCGTCGGCGCTGATGGCTCAGGGGCGTTCGGAGGAAGGGAGAGAGATGCTGGAGGAGATCTTCCGGCGCGACCCTAACTACTTCTTCGGGCGCTGCAATCTTGCCGCCATGTACGCCCGCGAAGGCGACGTCGCCAGAGCGCGTGACCTGATAGAGCCGCTGCTCCCCCAGCGCAAACTGCACGTCACGGAGCTTGTTGCGCTGTGCGGAGCCCAGCTGGAGATTGCGTTTCAGGAAGATGATCTCACGGGAGCAGCAAAGCTGCTTGACATGGTGGAACAAGTTTCCCCAGGTCACCCAATGCTCAAGCACCGGGATCGGCTCTTCAGCAAAACACTGCTAAAGTCTTTAGAGCAGCTGATCTCCAAACCCAAACGCACGCGGCGCAAAAAGCAGGATTGACGCGGCGCCCCGGACAACCACTCAAAACAGCCTCCTCCCGAACATTCGACATTGAATGCTCGGGAGGAGGCTGTTTGTTTCAGCGGCGAGAGTTAGTCGCGCTGAAATCGGCGCAGGCTCGACGCATCCGGACCGAGATAAAGTTTGCGCGCTCCGTCTTCGGTGCGCCATTCCCAGCGGAAGGTTCGCGTTTTGCGCTCGTCCGCCGTCATTTCGCGATCGATCAGACGGCTGCCGGTGCTGCCCTTGTAGTGACCGTGCGACGGCTTCAGCGTGATCGCTCCATCGACGTCGATCACAGCCACGCCTTCCTCGGTCGTCGTTGACTCGGTGACGAGGTTGTATGTGCGCTGATGGATGTAGAAAAAGTACTTGTAGTGTCCATCTTTGGTGAACGTGAACTTGGCCGACATGCCGCTCGGCGACGCCAGCTGTCCTGTTACCGAGTTTTGGTAGTTCACGCCGCTGATCGTGGTCCAGCTCCAGGAACCCATCAGGGACGCCGGGGCGGACGCTTTGGCCGCACCTGCGCTGGCTGAGACTTCCCGGACAGTTTGCTCCGTCCGGCGGACCGGAAGAACATCGACATCACTGACCTCGTTTTTGTCCACCGTGACATCCGCCCGGCACACAGCCCATGCGAGGAGCACATTTTTAGTGTCGGTCTCGATCCACATGCCCATCAGCGCTTCGTTCTTACCGGTCGGGATCGCGCCGAATGGCGTGATCCGGCCGGGAGCGGCGCCGAACGAGGGGTGAGCGATATATGTGTAGCCGGCCTGCTTAAGGCTGGACGGCATGTCCTGGATCGGTGTGGCCTCCGCGGGCCACACCAGCACCTCCACTTTGCCCAGGCGTACGCCGCTGCTCTGCGCGGCTTTGTCCAGAGCCGACTCGAACGCGGCGAGGTTGTCTTTGTCCGTGGAGCGACGCGCGCCGTCTGGAAGCTTGACCTTCGCCAGCAGGGACGTCCGCGCTGGCGCCATGTCCGTTTCCTGCACGGTCTCGGCGCGCGCCGGCGTCAAAGGGACGTCGCGCGTCAAACCTCCAATCAGCAATACAAGCAGCACCGCATGTATTCTTTTCATTTCCGATCTCCTTTGATCCGTGTTTAACCCGTGTTTATTTGTCGCGCAGTGCATGCGGCAGCATTTCAATGCCGTGACGCGCGGCCAGACGTACAAAGCTCGCGGCGTCTGGGCCGGACATCGCTTCCTTGGGAACAAAGCCGTATTGAGCCATCGCCGTCACAAATTCCTCGAAGTTGCGTCCCGGCGTAATCAGCAGAGTGGCGCGGCCGCCGCCCGGGCTGACGCAGAACCATGCGTGGGCCACTCGGCGCGGGGCAAATACCGTATCGCCAACATTGGCGATCACCGTCTCATCACCGATCTGGAACGCGAAGCGTCCTTCTAAAATATAGAACGTCTCATCCTCACGGCTATGGATATGCGGAGGAACGCCGCCGCCCTGATCCGCATGAACTTCGGCGAAGATAAATGCCCCCGCCGTGGCGTCCGCGCCGACCTTCAAGCGTCCGCGATGATCGCCCATGTCGAAAAACGGTCCCATTCCGCTCGGGATCATATAAGCGCCCAGCGAAGCGTCGGTCTCGACCATACTGTCAGCTATGTTGTTCATGTGATTTGTCCTTATCGTGTATGGGTTATCGCGTCTCTGGGGAGGATTTCGCCCCTCGCCCCAAGCCGCTGACAGACCCATCATACAAGGGCGTCGTGTACATAGCGTGTACGGAAGCGTGTACTTGGCGCAAACACAAAAAAAATCGGAAGAATTTTTATTCTTCCGATTTCAAGACAGCAGCAGCAATTTCACACTTATCATCAGTAAAACAGCCAATCACTTTTTTCTCTTCGTTTGCCCACCGATAGGAACACCGGTCCCAGGTATCGGCTTATTGTCGCTTGCTCTACCGGAAGCAGCTTTCGTACCACTTGCTTCTATTTTGGATATCACAGATGTTCGTCCAGTAACAAGCGCTTTCCCAGCAAAAGTCGTGTTTCCCTTGGGCATCGTTTTAGCCGATGACTTCGTTTGAGACAGTGCGCTCCCCGCCGCTATCTTGGCTTTCGCCCCAGTCTTCACTGTTGCACCGGTGGCTTTAGCCTCCACTGCCTTGCTAGAACCATAATATGAACTATCATCTGTGACTGCTTCTTGGAATCGAGAAAGGAGGTCTTCTTCAGAAATGATCCCTTTGCCCACAATAGTGTTGTTAACTGCAATGAGATGAGCTTCACCGACAAGGTCATGGTTCGCCATAAGCGGAAGCATAATCATTGCATCATGGTCAACATCTCTAAAAGCCGTGAAGGCAGACGTGACTCTTTGCGCAAAACCAAGAGAGCTTAGAACTTTCTTTAATTGTGCGTACGAAATGTCCAGTTGGTTATATGTGTCAAGCATCGGAGTAAAGCTCCTTAATTGCCCTTGCAACGATCTCATTTTTGGATTGTCGAAAACCTTCTATTGCGTCTTCGTCAACGATATTCTGAAGCGGGATATAAACTGTTATTTTCTCTTGATTTTCATTTTCGGGCCACTTAAATTTGGATGAGTGCAGATACGGTTGCATATGCAGCCAGTAGGCTTCATTTCGCACGACGGAATAAACAATCAAAATGACGGGCATCGGATTTGACGCCCACAAATTAGCGTGTTTTCGAGTAATTTCAAAGCTGATTGTATCTGGCCGAGACACAAGAATGTTTAATGTGTCAGTTGCTTTCAGCTGTATATAGATTGCGCAATTTTCTACTTCACCCTTTGAGAACTTCAGGTCATTCTTGAAATCGAACGTGGTCATGACAATATCATAACCATAATCCGCTTCGGGTTTATCTACGACATGACCTTTAAGGATAATGAAACGCTCGACAAAATTTTTGCTTATACTCTCAATATAATGTGCGCGAGTGCGTTCTGGCCGCATCGAATAATTCGCCTCCAACACTGAGATCTACAGAATTTTGGCAGGCCTGAAGCGAAACGGCGTTTTCCAAATTCGCAAATGCTGTTTCTATTATTGCATATGGGAGGTGATTACCTCAAACATTTTTCGCCCTTGCGCCCGGCGCTGAGAATGAAATTTACTTCGCTAGCCCGTACGCCAGCGCTTCGTCCAAAGTCATTCCGGCCCCCACTCCTTGCTCTTTTGCGAACTTTTCCTCGCCAAGCGCCGTCTGAGCGCGCTCGACGTAAGGATCGAAGATGCACCCGATGATCGATGCCCGCAGGGTCTGGTCCGTCCGGCGCAGGTGCTCCACGGCGCCCAGAAGGCGCGCGGCGCGCGGCGCGTCGTCCTGGGCGGAGGCGATATAGGCAAGCGCCTGAAGAAGATAGTGGTGTACGAACTGATAACCTCGGTCGCCCAGCAGATCGTAGGACTGCTGAACGCAGTCGCGTCCTCGCACGGAGTCGCCAGCCAGGAGTTCGGCCAGCCCCAGGCCAAACCAGGCGCCCGATCCCCAAAAGGTTTCGCCCACGGTCTTGGAAACAGCGATCGCCTGCTCGTAAAGAGGACGGGCGCGATCGGGCTCTCCGAGATTTGTCGCGAGCAGTCCGAGCCAGAATAACGCGGCGACCTCAATAGTGCGATCGCCAAGGGTGCGCGCCAGGGCCAGCCACTCCCGTGCATGGTGTTCCCCAGTGGGGTAATCCTCCATCCCGCAGGCCATCACCGTTCGCCACTCATAAATCTCCAGACGCGGACGCAGATCTCCGGTGACTTCCGTGCAGCGCCACGCCTCCTCCAGCGCCTGATACGCCCCCATCCCATCACCGTCGTTCATCAGCAGCAGACCGGCCGACGCGGCGAGTGGCAGCGCCATTCCCGCCGGATCGTTCAGCGACCGGTACATCGCAATGCTTTCCGCAAAGCGAACGCGAGCGAGATCCCAGTTGCGCAGATACCATGCGAAGCGCCCGGACTTGAACAGAATGTCCGCGCGCAGCGGCGTTTCTCCGGCGCTCGCCGCCAGCAGCTGCTCCATGAACAAACCGCCTTCGCGCAAAAACGCGCGCGCCTCCCAGTACCGGGTCAGCACCGAAGCTAAATGCAGTCCCGCTTCCGCGTCGTACTGCGCCGCCCACGTCAGCGCGGTGCGTGTGTTGTGCCGCTCCGCATGCAGCCGCTTGATCCAGGACGCCTGCTTCGGACCATGGAGGCCCGGCTCCGCCGCCTGAGCCAGGGTCAGATAATGCTGGTAATGCCGTTCGCAGAGCACCTGCCGCTGATCTGCGTCCGCCGTCAGTTCGTCGGCGAACTCACGCAGCGTCTCCAGCATCTGGTAACGCATCATGGGATCGTCGGAATCGTCCATCGGCGCGTCTTCCGAAGCGAGCACAAGAGAATGCTCGCGCAGGGTCGTCAGGTGGTAGATGGCGTCGCGATCGCCGCTCACGGCCTCGGCGGCGTCCAGAGTCCAGCCGCCCCGGAACGGCCCGAGCTGCGCGAAAAACCGCTGGGTCGCCGTGGGCAGAAGCTGATAGCTGGACTCCACGGTCGCCCGCAGGGTCTGATGCCGGCCGGGGATATCGCGGCGGCGGGAGACAAGAAGATCGAAGCGCCGGTCCAGCCGCTCCAGGGTTTGCGCAGGGCTGAGTGTCTGCGCCCACGCGGCGGCGAGCTCGACCGCCAGGGGAATGCCCTCCAGCTTATCGCAAAGCAGCGCGACCGCGGCGGCGTTGCGCGCGGACAATTGAAAGTCGGGACGCGCAGCCTGCGCCCGGTTCACGAACAATTGAATACTGGGGAACTCCAGAAGACGCTCGGGCGCGCCCGGCGTTCTCGGGGTCGGAAGCGGCGCGAGTGGAAACTCTCGCTCACCGTCCAGCAGAAGGCGCTGCCGGGATGTGATCAGGCAGCAGAGGTCGGGTATGGCTCCCAGAAGCTGCTGCACGACATTCGCGCCTGTCTCGGCGAGCTGTTCAAAGTTATCCAGCACAAGGACAGAGGGGCCAAGGCGCGCCAGCGTCTCCACGATCTGATCGAACGGCAGCACGGCGCGAGAACGGACGACGGGCAGCGCTTCGGCGACTGCATCCAAAATCCGATGCGCGTCGCGCACATCGGCCAGCGGGACGAACCAGGAGCCGCCGGTAAAGATCTCGTGCAAATCGCGCGCCACCTCAATGGCGAGACGCGTTTTGCCGGATCCGCCGGGGCCGCTCAGCGTCACCAGCCGCGTTCCGGAGCGCAGCAGGCCCGCCAGCGCCTCGCGCTCCTTGGCGCGCCCGAAGAACTGGGTCATCGTGAGGGGAAGGCGCGAAGGCTTGCGCACCAAAACGGGTTCCGTCGCAGGTGTGTCCGGCTCCGGTTTCGGCGAGTCCACGGGCGCGGGCGGCTTGGCGAAGACAAACGCCGGAGCCTCCGGCGCGGCGTCGAGCAGCGCTCGCGTCTCCGGGGAAGGCTCCAGCCCCATCTCCGCTTCGAGAAGCTGCTCCAGGTCGGAGAATTGACGGCGGGCAACAGCGGCTTGTCCCGAAGCCACCAGCAAGCGGATAACCTCGGCGTGCGCTTCTTCGCGCAGCGGATCGGCGGACACCCCTCGGCGGGCGCAGTCGAGCGCCTTGTCCCGATGGCCGCTGAGCTCATAAAGCCCGGCCAGCTCGCGCAGCGCGCTCCAGTACGCCTCCGCCAGACGGTCGCGCTCGGTCAGCGCCCAGGTCTCGTAAAACCCGGACAGCAGCGGCTGTCCATAGATCCCAACAGCTTCGCACAAAAGCTCCGTCTTTTGGTCGACGCTCTTCTCCGGCCGCGCGGCGCTGCGCAGCAGGCTTTCAAAGCGCCCCACATCGCTCGCCACGGCGTTGGGATTCACGCCGATGGAAGCGCGGCCCTGCGTGATCAGAATGCTCCCCGCAATATCCCCCGGCAGCTCCAGTTGGCGGCGCAGCGAGGCGATAGCGGTGCGCAGGTTGGTCCGCGCCGCCTCCAGCTCGGCGTCCGGCCACAGCAGGTCCGCAAGCTCCTCGCGCGAATGCAGCCGGGGAAACAGGCAGAGGTACGCCATCAAGGCGGCGATGTTATGCGACCGAAACCGGTCCACCACCTCCGTCCCGCGCGTCGCCCGCAATCCCCCAAACAGCGTTACCGTCCACAAGCCCGTCATTTCTTCTCCTCGAACACACTGAAATCAAGTTCGCTGCTTACGCTCGGCCGCCAATATCGCTCCAGCGCTTCCTGAATTTTCGGCGCCTCGTATTCATCTTGCTCGGCGGCATATTCCAGATAGTGAATGATTGCTTTGCGCTCCGAGTGTGAAAAACCTGACATTCGGTTGACGCCGTATGCATACCAGTCGGTTTCGTTACGACGAGCATAGTCCTGCATCAGAATATCGATCATTTGCTCACGCGTAACGCCTCCCGCAAAATCTTCGGACACGGGCATTGTCTCCAGCGCTTGGAGATAAGCAGCTTTATCAGCGTCTGTCTTGGGATACGTAAAATAATGTGTCAGTGCGGAAGCGGGCTCGACATTGGACCCTTCAATGCCGCCTAAAAGATCCGCAATCAGAATCGCAGGGATGAAATACCGCAGTCCTTCGTCTGTCAAGAATGATGTGGCTGCATAATTACATTCCAGCAATCTTGGATGAATGGTCCGCCAGTCTACACCGCGAAATTCTAATGCGATTTCGGCCGCCTCACTGCCTTGATCCGATCCGCTCAGGTTGTTGTCCCCTGGATACGGAGTGTCGTGAAAGGCCAAACGGATTTCATCAACCAAAGCGGCAATGTGCGGATCGGGGGATACAGGATATTCGAAATGGCGCATTTTCCAGTCGAACTCCGCAAACGCGTCGGCGTCCGGGCCGCCCTCCCGGCTCCAGCACAGCCGCATCGCGCGCGCCGCCCTGAAAACTTCGCGCGCCACACTGAAAGGTTCAAAAGATCGATTCGCCGCAAGTATCAATCCCAAAAACGCCGCAGCCGCCAAAACCTGCTCGCGAGAAAGAATTGCGGCAAGTGCTTCAAGATTTGCATCCACGCCTTGATAGTAAACAGAATGCTCGTTCGGCTCAATGGCGATAGGAAGGTAGATTGCTTCATTCTCATCATTTTGAGAATCGTCGATAATACCTACGAGGTCCTCTGAAAGATAATACCGACGATCCTCAACTGTGTAATCGTCAAAGCGCCCTTTCTGATGCGCAATCAAGCGTTCCGGCGGGGGCGGCGCCACATCGGCAAATGCTTCCAATATCTGCTTTCGTATTGCTGCGATGTCGTTCATTAACGCCTCTGCTGCTCACTTCCCTCTATTTTACAACGAAAAGCAGCGCGCGTATCACTCTGGCGGCTCCAATTACCAGGAATTCGCGCCGAGAGTAATGATTGTTTCGGTGTAAGCCGATAATTTTGCTAACCTTCAAGGACGTTGACGCGAGAGATTTCATGCTGGATCGCCGGACAATTTGTGGGCTGCGGATACTGATCGCAGCTCTGACATTACTGACCTGTCTTGCGGCGCCTCTGCACGCGGCGCCGTTTTCGCTCAAATCGAGCGTCAATACCATCTGGCGTACTTCGAACGGATTGCCGCAGGACAAAGTCAACGCGATCCTCCAAAGCCGAGACGGATATCTCTGGCTCGCCACTCAAGATGGATTGGCGCGATTCGACGGCGACCGTTTCACTACCTTCGACACCCACAATACCCCCGGCCTCGCCACCAATGGAATCGAGCAATTACTCGAAGATTCGGACGGCGTTCTGTGGGCCGCCGGCACCGGCGGCATCTCCCGGCTTCAGAACGGCGTCGCCGTCAACGTTACTCGTGCATCGGACATCGAAAGCGAAGTGCGCGTCACCTGCCAGCTCGATGCGCGCGGGAGATTGTGGGCGGAGGAAAGCGGCGCCTTCTACAGAAACGTAGACGGGAAGCTGAAGGAAGAGTTCAGCATCGCCAACTACGCCGGGCAACTCGTGGTGCGCCACTGGGCCGTGGGGCCGACCGGATCCCTCTGGGTGGAACAGGACGACGGCGGCCTGCTGGAAATCCGCGACGGCAGGATTGAGCACATCTCCGTGCCCTCCGACGTATGGCGTGCGCACGCGATCCAATCCATGCAATGCGATGCGTCGGGCAAGCTTTGGGTCGGGACCGACATCGGCGCGTACACGATCCATGGCTCGGCGCTGAAGCCGATCCCTGGACAGCCCAAGACACGCGCCCGCTCTACGATCCGAATCGACGGGATGGGCGACGTCTGGGCGCTGATTGGCGGCGCGCTCTACCAGTACCGAAACGGCCGCTTCACGGCAAACCCCGACTGGGTCGGAACAGTTCTCGGCGGCATCGATATCAACGCGGACGGCGCCCTGATCTGCCGTTACGGCAAAAAACGCAGCGACGATCATCCGTATGACGGCATCGGCCTCAAGGTCAACAAGTCATTTGTGTGTATCCGCAGGCCCGATGGACTGGCGGGTTACCCGATCTGCGCGGTTCGCGACTCGCAGGGGGGCGTGTGGGTAGGAACGGACGACGGACTCGACGGACTGCGCGACGGCAACTGCCGCACGTTCACCACGCGGGAAGGATTGCCCAGCGCTCCGATCGAGTGCCTATTCGCCGATGCCGGGAACCGCCTCTGGGCCTCCGCGGGCGCCGCCGGCCTCTACAAAAACATGGGACCGGTCCTCGGGCCATTCAAACGCATCGGAGGTCCCTCGACACAGATCACATCGCTTTGCCAGACCTCCAACGGAGCCATATTAGGATTATGGAAGGGGCGTGTCCGGCAGCTGATCGGCGACAAGACCGTGGATGTCGGAGACAAGTACGGCAACGCGCTGGTTGGCTCCGCCGGCGCCATCGCCGTCGGCTCAAACGACGACGTCTGGGTCATGGGCGACCATGAGTTCGTCCGCACACGCGCCGGCCACAGCATGGTGGTCCCAGTTTCTACAGCCGGGAATCCGATCTTCGCCGCAATTGTCGACCGCGCGGGCCGGCTCTGGGCGAGCGGTAAAAACAATCTCTACTGCGTGGAGCACGACCGTGTGCAGACCTTCAGCAGCACGGAGGGCGTGCCGAACATTCCCATTGTCGCGATGTACGCCGATACCGACGGCGTGCTCTGGTTCGGTCACAAGGGCGGCGGACTGACACGCTGCAAGAACGGCGTATTCCGAACGATCAGCATGCGGGAGGGGCTTTATTCCGACGGGGTCTACCAGATCCTGGAGGACGACCGGCGCAACTTGTGGATCGGCAGTTCACGCGGCATTTTTCGCATGAGCCTGGATGAACTCGATGAGCGCATGGACCGGGGACACGGCCCCGTGCGCTGCTTTCCATTCGGCGCGTCGGACGGCGCGTCCGCCGGCCAGGCTTATACCGGCCGGGCCATGTCCGCAGCGCGTTTGCGTTACGCGGACCTCTGGTTCTCCGGAATGCAGGGAGTCGTGTATATCGATTCGGGAAATATGGACACGCAGCCGTCTCCGGTGCTGATCGAACAGATCTCGATCAACGGACGCAGTTACGCGAACATGTCGCCCATCCAGGCTCCTCCCGGCGACGGCGACGCTCAGCTGCGCTTCACCGCGCTGGATTACCGGCACACCGCCCATCTGCACTTCCAATACAAATTGGAAGGGTTCGACAAAGACTGGCGGGAGACCGAAGGGACACGAACGGCGACCTACACGAACCTGCCGCCAGGGCGTTATCGCTTCCAGGTGCGCTGCGCCAATACGGACAGCAAGTGGACTGCCGGCGCTGATGTCTCACTGCTCCTGCTGCCCCATTACTATCAGACGTGGTGGTTCAAAACTCTGCTCATCCTGGCGGGAGCGGCGGTGCTGCTGGGCCTGGTGTTCATTCCGATCCTGAGGAGGCGCAACTCACTGCTCCACCGGATGCAGGACCGGCTGGAAGCGCAAAACGAAGAGCTTATCGCCAGCCAAAGCGAGATTCAGGACAGCCGGGAAATGCTGGAAGCGCAGAATGAAGAGCTGATCGCCGGACAGCGCGAACTGATGGCGAGCCAGTATGCGCTGGAGCACGCGAACGAGCGCCTGCACGCACTAGCGACCACCGACGGCCTGACGGGAATCACCAATCATCGGATGTTCCAGGAAACGCTGCATGGCGAATGGAGTCCGTATTCCAGCGGCTGTCCGCAAGTGTCCCTGCTGCTGATCGATGTCGATCACTTCAAATCGTATAACGATACATATGGGCATCCCTCCGGCGATGTCGTACTGATTGAAGTCGCCCGGCTTCTGCGCGAGAACGCGCGGGACACCGACACCGTGGCCCGGTACGGCGGCGAGGAGTTTGTCGTGATCCTGCGCAATACGGACGAGCACGAAGCACGTGTCGTGGGCGAACGGTTCCGGCAGGCCATTTCGGGCGCGGAGTGGCCAAAGCGCCCCATCACGGTGAGCATCGGCGCCGCGACGATCTGCGAGCGCGCTGCTACTCCGGAAGCCCTGATAGAATCGGCTGACGCCGCGCTCTACTGCTCCAAGAACCTGGGACGCGACCGCCTCACCCATATGTTCGACGGTAACGGACAAGCGTACGACAGAGCGGCATAGCGACTACAATACGATGTGCGCCAGGAGATAAGGCTTCGGCTTAACGTCGCCGTGAAACAGCGGAAACTCCAGTCCTAACGAAAGCGTCTGGTTCAGACGCGCCGACAATCCCGCCGAAAGGCCATGCAGTGTCAGCTGGCCGTCCACCGAGTACCGTCCCGCTCGGTCAAAATTGATGACCTGATAGGCGGCTGCGGGACTGAGTCCTTCGTGGCCGCCGAGCAGCACTCCGAGCTTAATCGTTTTGGATGGCAGCGTGTCCGGCGGATGATACGCCGCCTGCTCGCCAAAGAACCGGGCGCGCAGAAATCGGGTCGCCAGGTTCCCGGCGGGCTTCGCGCTCAGGCTCGCTCCATAGTGCCCCGAGTTGAGCCATACGATCTTCGTATCCCCAAGCGCCTGGGAAAGCGCCCTGGCGCCCTGAGGCAAAATCACAAGGTCGTACCGACCGTCGATCATCAAGGCGTTGGCGGGATCGATCGGGCGCGGCCAATGACCGGCGTCGAACGGCGTCATGGCGCGCAAATACGCGGGATAGTCGTAGCCGTCCCGTAAAATCCGCCCCCGATATTTCCGCGTCAGTAAACCGACCCAAAAACCCCGCGCAAAATCGGCGCCGCCCACCAGAGTCACCGTCGCCTGCACGCGCGGGTCCACCTTCGTCACCAAACCACTCAGCACGCCCCCCAGACTGATCCCGCCGACACCCAGCCGCTTGGGATCGATGTCCGGCCGCCGCGACAGATAATCCAGCCCCCGACGCGCATCGAGCACCGCCTGACGAAGCGCGCCCACCATCTCCGGCAGGTTCCCGCTCAGGATCGCCGGATCGTCCCCTTTCGGGTTGTGAGCCCTCCGGTTCAGACTATACGGCTCCACCATCACCAGAGCCGCAACATTGGCCCGTGCGGCGGCGCCCGCCAGCCCAAAGCCCGCACGTGTCGACCGAGGGTTCCACTCATGCAGCACCACCATCGCGGGATGCGGTCCGGTTCCAGCAGGGAGAAACAGATACGCAGTGACGGTGTTGTTCTCCGGATACGGTGTCACCACGGGGCTAGGATAGGTAACGCGTGTGACGGTCGCGCCGTCCTGCATCCCCATTGGCGTTTCCGTCACATCAAACGAGGCTGTGGCGTCATACTCATAAAATGCGGCGTCTGCAGGATTGGGAAGTACGGACGGCGTTTGGGCGCGAGCGCCGGCTAAAGACAGGAGAAGACAGGCGACGGTCAGCACAGCGCCCGCGCGACGAAATAAACTTCTAATGGTTTCGATCCTCCCGAACCAGGACGGAGATGCTTTCCAGTCCGTCTGCTTTCGTTCTACCCAATAGTGGCGTCACTTTCCGCAAAACGATATCCAACAAACGCAAAATAATTTTACTCGGCGTAAAAAACAATTGAAATCGAGCAAAGGTATGGTATCATACGAATACATTCGTACTATTTCATTCGTACGAACGAACGTATAGGACAAACTGAATTGCGCCATCAAGCTTCGCGAACGCGCATCAAAAATACGAACTAATTCGTACGAAAGGAGGTTAAATTGCGGCAGCCATGGGACAATCGAGCGCGCCGTTTTCCGGCAAGGGCCGGATCTCTGCTGCGGCGATTCTTCAGCGGCGAGCAAATGCTGGCGCTGAAGGCGCTGCAAGCCGCGCCGGCGACGCCCGAAGAGCGAGCGGAGATCCGCCGGCTCCTGGACATCGCCGAAACGCCGCAGCCACGGCCTGCGGCTTCACCCTAATTTGCATTTTGGCGTCGTAAGTCTCGATGCAAATACACCAATGCGCTCTCAGTTTTGAAGAGGCGCGTATCTATCACACAAATGGCTATTGAGCCAAAGGAGACCGATCAAATGACGAATACTCTCATTCAGCGCATGCTGACCGCTTCCGTTTCACAGCAGAGCGCCCCATGGTTCAACAACGCGCGGATACTTGGCGCGGCGATAATCGGCATCGGGACGCTCCTGCCGGTCCTCGGCTATTCCGCAAACCCGCCGGCTGGAGCCGCGCCTGCGCAGTTGGTAAACGTCGATACCTTCACCACAAGTGAAACCATGATGGATATCGATGGGGACAAAATCCAGTTCAGCGGCTCCGACCTGACGCCTAATACGCCGGTGACGGTCAACGGCGTCGTGGGGCGCTTTGGCGATCTCACCCCCAAGCAGCAGCAGATGCTGCGCGTAACCCAACACCCGCAGGGGGGAGACGTCAGCACTGTCACCTCACGTGAGACCATGATGGATATCAATGGGGACAAGATCCAGTTCAGCGGCTCCGACCTGACGCCAAATACGCCGGTGAAAGTCAACGGCGTCGTGGGGCGCTTTGGCGATCTCAGCCCCAAGCAGCAGCAAATGCTGCGCGCAACCGCGAATCCGAATGATATCAAGAGCATCATCGCCTCCATACCCGCCGTCGGCGCCAATGCAAAAGTCCATTTCTTCACCACGGGGCCGATTGTGCTGGACATCAACGGCAGCAAGATCGAGCTCAGCATAATCGATCTAAAGCCGGACACTCCGGTCAAGGTCAACGGCGTGACGGGGCTCTTCGGCGCTCTGACTCCCCAGCAGCAGCAGCAGATTCGCGAGCAAATACCCAATACGGCGATCTTCCATGGGGCCTTGTCGAACACGCCGCTAACGCCCGAAATGGTGAGCACGATCGTGAGATCCGCCAAAGCCTCTAACCTGCCCGCAGATGTCAAGGCGAAATTCATCGCAGACGCAATGGCGCAGGCGGCGGCCAAGCCGTAAAGCCTCCGCATAACATACCTCGGCGAGAAAACAGGCCGGCGCGGAGAATTTCTCCGCGCCGGCTGTCCATGTTTTTGGCTTTTACGAAACTCCGCAGAGTGTGACGGCGACTCCGAGTTCCTGAAGCGCGGCGGCTTTGGCGTAGAGCGCCTTGCGGGCGGCGTCGGCGTCCGGCGTGTAGGCCACTTGAATATGGTTCGCCTTGTGCTGCGCCATCATCTGGTCGCGCGTGACGCCTTGCAAAACGGCGTGCATGATCGGCCATTGCAGGGTGGTCAGATTCCAGCGGCCGTCGGTCTCTTCCTTCGGCAGCTCCACGACTTCGCCGAGGCCCAGATCGCACTTGAGGGCATTGTCCTCAACATAGATGCGGTTCCAGACGATATCGCCCGGCTTGCTGATCTCCTTGACGGTGCCGCCGCCGAGGCGGAAGTACATCGGTGGCTGACGCTCACTGGACGTTCCCGCGTATCCGCCGATGAAATGCTCGGGCGGCGCGGCTCCCGAAATCAAGAAGACCCACACATAGGCGTCGATCCTCCCGGATCAAGTCTGGGTATTCTTCCTAGACTTATTTGATTTCGTTCTACCCAATCGTGACGTTTCTTGCGTGAAATGCAGTATCTAAAAGAAGCAATATGGCCGCGAAGAAAGGGTTCTTTCTGATGCACGTTCATCGATGGCGCGAAACTGTTGGAGCGGCCGCATTTCTTGCGCTTCTCAACGCAGCTTCGCTGCAGCAATGTTACGCCGCTCCTCCTAATAAACAAACACTGATGAAACTCGCTCTTGAGCGTCGTCCTCCTCAGTCCGCGCAGAAAATCTCAGAGATCACAAAATGGGCGGAATCGGCTTTTTGGGAAGAGTGGCATTTGCACACTGTGAGCACATTCAAATATGGCGCCGGCTTAACGCCGCAATTTGTCGTCATTGTCGGCCAGAACTATTCCGGCGACTTAGACCCGGACGTGTTTCTCTATGCAAAAGTGAAAGAAACAAAAATTTCTCCTTGGCGGCTAGCCTTTTCTAAAATACACGCTTACCGAGCCCTCTCTTTGAATGACACAATCAGCGGGGCTTACTTCGACGCCGCACATCATCGCGTTCGCCTGATCGCATCCAATGGTAAACAAATCTATAGCATCGACACCAGCACTATCGAAACCAAGATGAAATAGAAAATCACAGACGTCTGAGGCATCTCGCCAGGCGCTCGCGCAGCAAAATTATCACGAATTATTTTTGCGCGAGCGCCCAGAAGCGTTGAAATCGGGGAAAGCTGTGGTAATATACGAATCAGTTCGTACTAATTCATTCGTACGATTTCAAGTGTAGGCCAATTGGCTCTGTATTTTGACATGCGCTTAAAATGTCAAACGGCGCGTAAACGCAGTAAAAATACGAATCAATTCGTACGAAAGGAGGTTAACTTGCGAAATCGACTGGCCACTCGGAAGCGATCCTGTCTCGTGATGGCGGAAGCTCTGCTGCGGCAATTCTTCGGCGCCGAGCAGCCGCTGGCGCTGCGTGCGCTGCAAGCCACTCCGGCGACGCCTGAAGAGCGAGCGGAGATTCGCCGGCTCCTGGACATCGCCGAAACGACACCATAACGTCCAACGATTTCACCCCAATTTGCATGGCGGCCTCGCAAACCTCAATGCAAATACGCAAACGTGCTCTCATTCTTGGAAGAGCGCGTATCTCTCACGCAAATGGCTATTCAGCCAAAGGAGACCATGGAAATGACGAATACTTTTCTCAACAAGCGCATGCTGGCCGCACGCGCCTTTGGCGCGGCGATCGTGGGGCTAACGACGCTCATTCCTATCCACGCTTACTCTTCAAATCCGGCCAAAGTCGTTTCGAACGGCGAGATCACCAAGACGCAAACCTTCAACACGATAGAAGTCATGATGGACATTAATGGGGACAAGATCCAATTCAGCGGTGACACGCTGAAGCCGACGACTGTCGTCAAGGTCAACGGCGTCGCCAAATACTTCGGCGACCTGACACCCAAGCAGCAAGCGCAATTGCGTGAGGTGATGGTGGCGATCCCGGCGCTGCCGGCCACGGCGATCACGAGCATCATCTCCACGGATTCACGGAAAGATGACGGCAAGCCCGGGGTCAAGATCTTCAGCACCCAGCAGATCTCAATGGATATCAACGGGAGCAAGATCGAACTCAGCACGACCGACCTGAAGCCGACGACTCCCGTCAAAGTCAACGGTGTGACAGGCCGCTTTGGCGATCTGACGCCTAAACAGCAGCAGCAAATCCGCGAGAGTCTTCCGAAGATGTTCATCGTCGGCAGCCGCGCGCCAAGCGTCGTGCTGACACCGGCAATCCTGGGCAGGATCGAGAGTTCCTTCAAGGACAGCGATCTGCCCGCGAATATGAAAATGGAAGTAATCGAGGCGATCCGTGCGGAAGCGGCCAAGCCGTAGTCTAAGGAATTAAATCGGCGAGAGAGTTCTCCCACGAAAAAAGCCTCCTTGGATGATTAATCCAAGGAGGCTTTTTGTCGTATAACGCTTAGGAGACGCCGCAGAGGGTGACGGCGATCCCAAGCTCCTCAAGCGCGGCGGCTTTGGCGTAGAGGGCGCGCTGAGCGGCGTCGGCGTCCGGCGTATAGGCCACTTGGATATGGTTCGCCTTGTGCTGCGCCATCATTTGATCGCGCGTGACGCCTTGCAAAACGGCGTGCATGATCGGCCATTGCGGCGTGGTGAGATTCCAGCGCTCGTCGGTCTCTTCCTTCGGCAGCTCCACCACTTCACCCAGACCCAGGTCGCACTTGAGCGCGTTGTCCTTGACATAGATGCGGCTCCAGACGATATCGCCGGGTTTGCTGATCCCCTTGACCGTACCGCCGCCAAGGTGGAAGTACATCGGAGGCTGGCGCTCGCTGGACGTTCCCGCATAGCCGCCGATGAAATGCTCGGGCGGCGCCGCGCCGGAGATCAAGAAGACCCAGACGTAAGCGTCGATGCCAGCGCCCGTATATTGCCGCCCCCAGCGCAGGTCATGCAGCGTGGTCTCTGGCGAGTAGCCCAGCGCGCGCCACAGACGATAGGTGACCAGAGCATCTAACCCGGCGGCTTCGTCCACTTCGTTGAAGTGCGGCAGCGCCTCGCCGGCGTAAAGCTCCTCGCCCGTTGTTTCGTGCGTGACGGGCGGACGGCTGACGTTGTTCAGCAAGCCTTCCACTAAGTCCGATGCGGGAGCCAAGTCTTTGAGTCCCTGCTGATATTGAATGCCGATGGTGTCGCAGCCGAACTCGTCAGCGATGCGCAGGGCGGCGATATACATCTTGCACTGGAGCAGGACTTGCGCTTCGGTCAGATCCGTGGTCTCGTCCGGGCCGAAGTGGAAGGTCATGCCCTTGTCCAGCAGCCATTGGTATACGGCTTGGGCTTCGTCATCGCCCACGGTCAGCGTCTTGGCGTAAAGCGCGGACTGGCTAAGGCGCTCTTTGAAAACACCGGTGGCGTGCAGCAGATCGTCGGGCAGGATGCCGTTGAACATGCCCATACAGCCCTCGTCGAAGACGCCCATGATCGCCTTGCGCGTCTTCAGCGCGCGTCCGAAGTCCGCGCCCAGTTGAACGGCGCCCGCCGGCGCGGCGCTCGCTTCAAACGGCTTGGCGTGGCTAGTATCGTGAGTGACGACGCCTTCGGAGAGCCACTGGCGCAGCCCCTTCAGGAAAAACTCGTCGGTAAAATCCTCGCTCCAGAGCGTACTGTAGTTCACGCCCGCCTTGGTCAAACTGCCGTTCAGATTGAGCATGCCGACAAGCCCCGGCCAGGTTCCGCTCCAGTTCGCGACTGTCAGGATCGGACCTTTGTGCGTCACTAAGCCATGCAGCACATGGTGACTGTACTGCCAGACGGCTTCGGCGACGATCAGCGGCGCTTCGGGATCAATGCCGCGAAAGACTTCCATCCCGTATTTCTGGCTGTCGATAAAGCCGTGCCCCTTCTTCGGGTCAAACGAGTGACCGCGCTCCACGGACACCCCCGCGCGCTCCAGGGCGGCGACGATCTGCGCCTCCATGGCCACCTGCGCGGCCTCGCATGTCTGGTTCGCCGACGTTCGCAAGTCGCCGCTCGCGATCAGGATCACTTTCTTTGTCATCTTCGGGTTCCTTCGTCTGTGAAATTTCTTATTTGAGGCCAAGCGCGCGCTGGCGCAGGTGCTCGTCGGGGCGGCTGGCGATGCGGGACACGTCGGCGTCGCTCATAAACATCGGCTCGCCGCAGGCGATGGCGCCGATCAGGATGTGCGCGGACTTGTCCGCCATCTGCGTGATGCTGAGAACTTCGGACGCGCTCGCTCCGAGCGCGATAAAGCCGTGGTTCTGGAGATAGATCGTTTTGGGAACCGCGCCATACCGCCCGATGAATTCCTCGACGCGCTCCAAAATGGTTCGCGCGAGCGGCAGGCCGGGATCGACATAGGGCACGCAGCAGGGCGCAACGCCGCAGACGACGACTTCGTCCGGAAACAGCCGCTTTTGCTGCTGCATCAGATCCCAGCCGCCCCGGGAACAGAGCAGGCTGTTGATGCTGGTGATATGCGTGTGCCCGACGAAGCTGACGCCGGGCAGGCTCAGAAGTCCGGCGTGAAAGATCGTTTCGACACTCGGCGTGCGAACGCCCTCATGCACGCAGCAGGCGCGCAGCAAATCGCGCGTCTGGTCGTCGGTCCATACTTCGCGGCTATGCAGCGCCTCCAGAAGCGGCGCGAACGAGACTTCCACCAGCTGATCGGCGGCGAGCGTGCGCAGCTGCGAGCCGCTCGCTTTCACGAGAAACGACGATTCGCCGAGACGCGCGGAGGTATTGCCTTCGCCCAAAATCGCCCACTGGCGGCCGGCGTCGCCCAGATCGTGCGACAGGCTCAGAAGCTGCGGCAATATTGCATCGATATCCGTCATCACATGTCCTCATTGACCTATAAAAATTCGCCGCATGGGACAAAATCCCACTCGTGACTATTTTATCACGGCGCGGCGAGGCCGCCAATAGAGGATTGGCGCAAAAATATGGACGATCCTGCACGGCGACTGGGGAGCGATATGGGAGAAGACGGAGTTAGCCGTGGTGTCCGCGGCGAAATGCGGCGGGGGGACGGCCGGTTTCGCGCAGAAAGATCCGCGAGAAATAGAACCGGTCCGCGAAGCCGTTCTGCTCGGCGATCTGGTCGATACTGTCACTGGTGAAGAGCAGCTGCTGCGCCGCGCTGGCGACACGCCGCTTGAGGATATACTGCACCGGCGAAAGGCTCGTCGCCTCGCGGAACCGCCGGATAAAGTGTCCTTCGCTCATGTGGCAGAGGGCCGCGATCTCGGCGTTGGTCATACGCTGATCGAGATTTTCCTGGATCCATTGCAGCGCCGGCAGCAGCGGCTTGATCAGCGACACCCGCGCCCAGCACCGCTCCAGCGTCTCGGGAGTGAGCGCCCCGAGATACTGCCCCAGGGATTCGTAAAGGATCCCCTTGATCATGCATTGGACTGACACATCGTCGCAGCCATCACGCGCCACGCGTTCGCCAAGGCGCGAGACCATCTGTGAAAACAAGGGATCGTCGGGGATACGCACGGGACCCGGGAAGATGTCTTCGAACGCAATCGGCGGGATGCCGCGAAACTCGAAGTGTATGAAGAATTGCGTGATCGGCTCTTCGTTCCGGCTCGAAAGCTCCAGCCCCGCCGGGATGATATAGACGGCGTGCGGCTCCAGATCGATGGTCCCCGTCGCCGAGATCAGCCGTCCTCCCGACGCGTCGTTTTGGTAGACGCGCCAGAAGTCGTTGACGAGCTTGGGCAGGTTCCAGTTGCCGACCTGGAGGTCGAACCGAGCCGCCCAAAGCGGCCGGATCTCGATGTCGTCCAGCATGCCGGGAAGCTGGGATTTCTGGTTGAAGACTTGATCGGAATCGAGCAGCGGCATATGTGTGATATTAGCACAAGTGCGCGGGGAATTGCATGAGGAGCTCCCCCGTGTTCTCTACACCCGCGCATGCGCCATCACGCCAGGTGACCCACCCAGGCGCTTCGCGCCCCCCCCTCGTGACCTACCCCCGGCCTTCGGCCGACCCCTCCCTTGAAGCAGGGAAGGGTTGGAAAGAG
>NZ_JBDSQY010000086.1:0-15049 GCF_039929585.1 Capsulimonas sp. | reverse complement strand
GCCAGCGTTCCTGGTACGGGAGACGGCAGCGTCGGAGGAGTCGTCACGTTCAACCCAACGCTGCAAAACCTGCGCCCGGCGCTGACTCTGTCGGGTGGAGTGGTGTACGTAGCGTCCGCGTCCTTCGCGGACACGAATCCCTATCATGGCTGGGTCATCGGCTACAGCGCCTCCAACCTGGCGCGCGTCAGCGTCTTCAATACCAGTCCCGACGGAGACGAGGCGGGATTGTGGATGGCCGGCGAGGGAATGACGGTGGACCCTGCTGGCAACCTCTACTGCCTCACCGGAAACGGCGCGGATACAGTCAAGAGCGGCGGAGCCAGTTATGGAGAGGCGTTCGTCAAACTCAGCCATGCGCTAACGCCGCTGGATTATTTCATGCCTTCCAACGCGGACGCGCTCAACGCCGGCGACACGGATTTGGGCGCGGCCGGCGTCCTGGGAATCCCGGGAAGCAACCTCATCATCAGCGGCGGAAAGCAAGGCATCCTGTATCTTATCAATACCAACAATATGGGGCATTTCAACGCCGGCGGCGACAACGTTGTTCAGGAATGGCAGGCCATCAACACATCGAAATCCGGAAGCCACCATGTACATGGAAACCCTATTTACTATTCGGGATCGGGCGGCGCACATATCTACGTGTGGGGCGAGAACGATTACCTGCGTGCGTTCTCTTTTAATGGCGGCACGTTCAATACCACCGCGACTTCCAAGAGTACGATGCTGGCGCCGCAGATCAACTCCGGCATGCCCGGCGGATTCTTGTCGATCTCGGCGAAAGGAACAACGGCGGGCACGGGAATTGTCTGGGCGGCGGCTCCATACGACGGGGATGCTCAGCATAATACGGTGACAGGAATCCTCAGAGCATTCGACGCGAACGATTTGAGCAAGGAACTCTGGAACAGCAATCAGAACTCCGCGCGGGACGCGCTCGGCAACCTCGCTAAGTATACGCCTCCGACGGTGGCGAACGGAAAGGTCTACGCGGCCACTTTCTCGAACGTCCTTGCGGTATATGGCGTCCTGCCCGTAGGCTCCGGTCCCATCCAGAGCGGGCACACCTACCGTTTCGTCAACAAATTGAGTGGCATGGTACTCGAGACGCCGGGATTCCCAACGACCACCGCTCCGCTGGAGCAATATCCCAGCAACGGCGGCGCAAACCAGGTATGGCTCGCCACAGCGCTGACCGGCGGCTACTGGAAGTTTACGAACGCCAATAGTGGTCTTGCAATCGATGTGAAGGGGCAGAGCACCGCCGCCGGAGCTATTGTACAGCAGTATGCATGGACCGGCGGAAACAACCAGCAATGGAGTATAACCCAAGCCAGCGACGGCGCATATAATATTATCAACCGGAACAGCAGCCTTCTCCTCGACGTTTCCGGAGCATCACTGAACCAGACTGCGCCGATCGTGCAAAGCACGAACAACAATGGCGGCGACCGGCACTGGACATTCCAACTCGTTCAGTAAACGAACTCTTCTCTCCTGCCGCCTTGAAAATAAGCGGCAGGAGAGAATTCCTTAGACCTGCTTACCGGGAAATGGAAGATCGAGCAATGACAAATGCTTAACTTTGCCCCATGCCCTATTCAAGCTCTGCTTGCCGCCATCCGTAATCGGTGCTACAATATAGTAAACCTGCGGTTCGGGCGATGGTATATTCTCGAAAACAGGAAGTCTGCGAGGACACGTACGATCAAGCGATCCGCAATTTTTTATTCTGCGCTCCTCATGGGGCAGCTTCTCCCTGTCTTCGCGCCTCAGTCGCGCGTATCTGCGGCGGAGTCGTCGCTGTCAAAGCCGGCGATATTACTGCAAGACCTCAATGGGCGCGCGACACCGGCATTTGACGGCGCCGCTCACAAAGCGTCTGTCTATTTTTTCATCATTCACGACTGCCCCATCTGCAATACCTATGCCCCCGAGATCAATCAGATCTGCCAGGACTACAAAACAGCGGACATTGCATTCCATATCGTTTATGCCGAAAACGGCCTGTCGCCCGCCCTGGCGCAGAAGCATGCAGCCGAACGCCAATTCTCCTGTCCGGCCCTGCTCGATCCGCGCCGGCAGCTTGTCAAATTTACCGGCGCCGCTATCGCTCCCGAAGCAGTAGTACTATCGCCAGAGCGTAAAGTGCTCTACCGAGGGCGAATCGACAATCGTATGCTGGGATGGGGCGTCACGCACATGGCCAATGTCCATGAACTGCGAGATGCGCTGACCGCCATCCAAGATGGGCGACCAGTGGCGAAACCCTGGAAAGCTCCCATTGGATGCGCCATTTCCACGCCATGAAACCCATCAAGCTTTCCCGAAAGCGGCTCTGCTCTCTGGCGGCGACGGTCGTTCTGACGGCTGTGTTCGTAAATCTTAGCGCGCAAAGAGCGCCGGTCTATTCGGCGGCTCGTTCATCCCGGGCGGCGAAGCCGGCGAGCAGCGCTTCGCCCGTCTACGCACGCGATATCGCACCGATCGTGCTGCACGCCTGCGCTTCCTGTCATCAGCCCGGGACAGCGGCCCCGTTTTCACTGCTCACCTACGATGACGTCAAAAAACGAGCGCCCCAGATTGCGGAACTCACGCGAACTCGTTATATGCCGCCATGGCTTCCCAAGCCAGGACATGGAGACTTCGCCGGCGTCCGCCGCTTGAGCGACGGTCAAATCCGTATGATTGCGAACTGGGTAAAAGCAGGCGCCCCGGAAGGTCCGCATATCTCTCAGCGAACCCCGGCGCGGCCCCAAAAAACATGGCCGCTCGGCCGTCCGGATCTGGTCGTGCGCATGACGCAGCCATTCACACTTAATGCCGGAGATGTGGAGCAATGCCGCAGCTTTCTGTTTCCTCGGTTCCTCATTCGAGATCGAGCTCTGAAAGCCGTGGATTACCGGGCGAGCGCTCCCGGCGTCGTCCGTCACGCCTCCCTCTTTGCCGACAGCACTCGGAAGGCGCGTCTTCAGCAGCAGCAGAGCGGCGCCGTGGGCTGGACTGATTTTCCCGGCAGCGCCGGGCCTGGTCGGCGACGGCTGGGAGAATGGGCTGTGGGCAGCCCACCCGTTCAGTTCCCAAAAGGCAGTGCGATGCGATTGGCGCCAGGGGATGATCTCGTCTTGCAATTGCGTTTTCAGCCAAACGGGCGGCAGGAAAACGAGCGCTCCGAAATCGCACTATACTTTTCCGACGCCCCGCTGCCGCCCCCCGCCATGCTCGCCCTGGGGAACGCCTGGATCAATTTGCGCCCCAATGAGATTGCTACCGTCACCGATGCGTTCACGCTGCCGGTCGCGGCTCGCCTCTACGCCATCAGTCCGCACGCCGAGTTGATGTGCCGCGCAATCCGTGCTGACGCCACATTACCAAACGGCGCCGCCCAACCGCTGCTCTGGATTCCCAACTTCAATCTCGACTGGGCGGAGCCGCTGCGATATCGCGCGCCGATGGATCTGCCCGCCGGAACGCGCATCACAGTGACGATTGACTATGACAATTCGGCGCACAATCCCAGAAACGCCGAGGACACGCCGATGGTCTCTGGAGCGGCGACTGGATGCACCGACGAATATGCCGGCGTCGAGTTTCAAATCACCGCCCTTCAGCCGCGCGACATCCCCGCCCTTTCTCAGGCGCTGGCCGCGAAGGGCGCGACATACACCGTCCAATCCTCCGGCGCAACCGGACACGGATAGGTTTACAAGTTATGCACATATCTCAAATCTATCACCATCGAAGACTGCTCTTTGCTCTTGCGACGCCTCTTCTGGGAGTAACGTCACTCCTCACCCCCACCCTCGCCGCGCCTTCCTATCACATCACGGATTTAGGACGCCTGGCGGATGTCACGGAGGGAGCGGCGATCGGCCTCAGCAATTCGGGAGATGTCGCGCTGACCGTCATGGCGGGATCGCATGCCCATGCGGCGTATTGGCGGCAAGGACGTTTGAAGGATCTGGGGCAGGTCTCCGGATATCCTAACAGCATCGCGTTTGCGCTGAATGAACATCATGTGGTCGTCGGCTGGACCTCCGCCGGCGACAACCCGGTCGATAGCATGGCCGCCACCCGAGCGTTTGTCCGTGACGCACGGGGAATGCGTATTCTGGGAACGCTGGGAGGCCGGGACAGCCGCGCACTGGGCGTCAATAACGCAGGGCGAATCGTCGGCGTCTCGAATGTCGATGCGCACACACGCCACGCATTTGTGGCCGATGGCGCTACGCTCAAGGATCTGGGCGTCCTGCCCGGCGGCCGTTTCAGCGCCGCCTACGCCGTCAACGCGGCGGGCGACGCAGCGGGAGTGGCGGACACGCCACTCCATATCAACCATCCGGTGATTTGGCGTCACGGCAAAATCCAAGATCTGGGGACGCTTCCCGGCGGCGGTTCCGGCAGCGCGCTCGCGATCAATGCGCGCGGCGACGCCGCCGGCTATTCCGAGGCCGAAGACGGCATCCATGCGTTTCTGTATCGCCAGGGACGGATGACGGACCTGGGCGTTCTTCGGTACGATCCCTCGATGGCGAACAGCCTGAACGATCGGGACGAAGTCGTGGGAAGCTCCAACGTCTCCGCCCACGGACGTCACGCATTCCTCTGGCGCAACGGCCGCATGGATGACCTGAACGACCTCATTCCACAGGACTCCGGATGGACTCTTTCCGAAGGCTGCGCCATTAATAACGCCGGCCAAATCGTCTGTATTGCGAGCAGCAAGGGGGAACCGAACCATGCCCTGCTGCTGACGCCCACCGTCAATCGCCCCCTCCCTCTGGGCGGCAAAATCAAAGGATAGCTTTATGTCGCCTCAACGCATCGCCGCCTCGATTCACTTTTGGATCACCGCCGCCGTCTCTTCCATGCTGCTGGGCGCCGCCGCGCCGGTCTGGAGCCAGGTTTCAGTGCTGACGCACCACAACGACAACCTGCGCACGGGAACGAATTCCGGTGAGAAAATCCTCAGCACGAAGAATGTCAACGTGAATACGTTCGGCAAGATCTTCACACGCAGCGTCGACGGCCAGATCTACGCACAGCCCCTTTACGTTCCTAAGGTCTCCATTCCCGACCACGGAAAGCACAATGTCGTCTATGTCGCCACAATGCACGACAGCGTCTACGCGTTCGACGCCGATGACCCCGCCGCCTCGGAGCCGCTCTGGCATGTCAACCTCGGAACCCCACGGCCTTCCGGATTCGACACGCGCTATGGCCCGCTTCGCGATATCCGAGGCGAAATCGGCATTCTGCCGACTCCGGTCATCGATCCGAAGACTAAGACGATTTATGTCGCCGCCTACACACAGGACGGCGCGCCCGGCCCCTATCACTGGAAGCTGCACGCGCTCGATATCACGACGGGCTCGGAGAAGTTCAGCGGTCCCATAGAAATCGGCGCTACCATTCCCGGCACGGGCGATGGAAATGTCGGAGGCGTCCTCACATTCAACCCAACACTTCAGAACCTGCGCCCGGCGCTCACGCTCGCCGCCGGCGTGGTGTATGTAGCGTCCGCATCCTTTGCCGACACCAATCCCTACCATGGCTGGGTGATCGGCTACGATGCAAGCAGCCTTGCCCAAGTCAGCGTGTTCAACACCAGTCCCGATGGCGATGAGGCCGGCTTGTGGATGGCGGGGGAGGGAATGACCGTGGGCTCCGATGGAAACCTCTACTGCCTTACCGGAAACGGCGCAAGCACCATCCGAAGCGGCGGGGCCAGCTACGGAGAGGCGTTCGTAAAACTCAGCCCCAAGCTGCTCCCGCTGGATTATTTCATGCCCTCCAACGCCGACGCCCTGAATGCCGGCGACACAGATCTGGGCGCGGCCGGCGTCCTCGCCATCCCCGGGAAAAAGCTTGTTATCAGCGGAGGCAAGGAAGGCATTCTGTACCTTCTCAATACCAATAAGATGGGAAAATACAATGCCGGCGGCGATGATGTCGTTCAGGAATGGCAGGCCATCAACACGTCACAATCCGGCAGCCATCATGTTCATGGGACGCCTATCTATTATTCGGGAGCTAGCGGCGCCCATCTTTACGTCTGGGGCGAGAACGATTACCTGCGCGCGTTCTCTTTTAATGGCGACACGTTCAATACGACGGCGTCTTCCAAAAGCACGATGCTCGCGCCGCAGATCAACTCCGGCATGCCCGGCGGGTTCCTGTCGATTTCCGCGAACGGCGGCGCCGCCGGCACGGCGATCGTTTGGGCGTCCACGCCGTACGAAGCCGATGCGCAGCATGATACCGTCACTGGTATCTTAAGAGCATTCGATGCAAATGACCTGAGCAAGGAGCTCTGGAACAGCAGCCAGAACGCCGAGCGGGATGCGATTGGAAACCTCGCAAAGTACAATCCGCCCACCGTGGCGAACGGCAAAGTCTACGCCGCCACATTCTCGAATGCCCTGGTGGTATACGGCCTCCTGCCCGCCGCCGCGAAGTAGCGCAGAGGATTTCAGGACTTGCCGCCATCGGTCATCCGTGCTACAATAGTGCAATCCCTGCGGTTCGCGTGACGTCGGCATTTGGTTTTGAGCCGACGCGCACACTCTATGGGTGACGCTATAGGCGTGGACAAGTGGCAGCCCGCTGTCTCGGCCAGGATCAGCTTTGCTCGTCCTGGCGATCCGGGAATCGCGTAAGCCCGCCGGCGAAACCCAGCCCGTTAAACGACGGGTTCAAAAACCTGCTTGGCGCACGGCTCTCGCGGGGACCTTCTTTATTCATTGACGATACGATCCCCCAATTTTGTGGTAGAATTAAATTGGCGCCCTACGATCAGTCCTCGGACTTCGTAAGTTGCCATGGAGCCTAGCCGTAAAAAGCAAAACGGGCAGCAGCTGTGAACTGCCACCCGCTTCGCTCCCGTTGCCTAGCGATGCAGGGCAACGATGATGATCGCGATTGCCTTAGCAATCGCGACGATCAGGATCGCAATCCCGGCGTAACGGGATCGTCGATTTGTACGACGCATTGGAATCACCTCCTTTATGCGACGTTAGAAAGAGCAGCCTTGCCGGGCTGCTCTTTCGTTTTCAATTATACCGCTCCACTACACATCACCATCGTTTTAATCCGAACATCCGTATTGCGGGTACAATTGCCCCATGGACCTGTTTGACGACGGACCCGATATTGGCAAAAGCGCGGCTTCGGCGCCGACGGCCCCCAATACGCCGCTCGCGGCGCGTATGCGGCCGCGTACGCTCGAAGAATTTGTAGGCCAAGACCACATCATTGGCGAGAACTCTTTGCTGCGCCGCGCGATCGAAAACGACGCCCTGACGTCGGTGCTTTTTTATGGCCCGCCTGGCGTCGGCAAGAGCACGCTGGCGGGTGTGATCGCGAACACCACCAAGGCGAATTTCGAGAACTTTTCGGCCGTCACTCAGGGCATTCCCGATCTGCGCAAAGTAATCGAAGCCGCCGCAATGCGCCGCAAATTATACGGCACCAAGACCGTGCTGTTTATCGACGAAATCCATCGCTTCAATAAATCCCAGCAGGACGCCTTGCTGCCGCATGTAGAAAACGGCACCGTGGTGCTGATCGGCGCGACGACCGAAAACCCCTACTTCGAAGTCAATGCGCCTTTGCTCTCCCGCGCGCGCGTGTTCACCTTTCAGTCGCTGTCGAACGAGCAGATCGGCGGACTGATCGACCGCGCCGTCTCCGATACGACTGTCGGCCTCGGCGACCTGCGCCTTGTTCTGGAGCCGGACGCCCGCGAGCACATTATTGACCGCGCGCAGGGCGACGCGCGCACGGCGCTCAACGCACTAGAACTGGCGGCTGTCACCACCCGCCCCGAGTCGCGCAAGGCGGATGCCGTGCGCCGCATCACCCGCGCCGTGGCTGAGGACGCCCTACAGCAGCGCGCCCTCGCCTATGACAAGGGCGGCGACAACCACTACGACACCATCTCCGCCTTCATCAAATCCCTGCGCGGCACCGATCCCGACGCCGCCCTGCACTATCTCGCGAAGATGCTGAAGGCCGGCGAGGACGCCCGCTTCATCGCACGCCGCCTTGTCGTGCTGGCGTCCGAGGATATCGGCAACGCCGACCCCATGGCCTTGGTAGTGGCGAACGCCGCCGCCCACGCCGTGGAGTATGTCGGCCTTCCCGAAGCCCGCATCAATCTTGCCCAGGCTGTCACCTACCTAGCATCGGCCCCCAAGTCCAACGCCGCCTATGTGGGCCTCAATCGCGCCATGGCGGACTTAGAAGCGACCCAGCAGCGCGCCGTTCCCAAGCACCTCCGCGACCCGCGAAGCGGCACGGGACGGCCAAAGCCGGAGGATATCCCCTACGTTTATCCGCACGACCAGCCAAACGGCTACGCCGACCAGCGATATATGCCCGAGGGAATTCAAACTCAGCCCTACTATGAGCCGACAGACCGAGGCCATGAAGTACGGATCAAAGAACGGCTGGCGCGGCTGCGGGGGACGGTGGAATCCGTGGAGGACACGGAGGCGGAGGGCTAAGACGCCCTCATCCCCAGCTCGCCCGCTTGATTGACGCCTCGCTTGTTTATATGGATAATAAGATGGGTATATTTTCGTCCGATGGAGTGAAGCAAGCGTGACACAATACGAGAAGATTGACGAGCAGTTATCGGCATGGATCGATGCGCATACTGAGGAAATTGTCGAAACCACTCGCGCTCTTTTGCGTATCCCCAGTGTCAAGGGCGAGCCCGCCGAAGGCGCTCCGTTTGGCGTCGAAACACGCAAGGCGCTTGACTTTGCGTTAGGCTACGCCGAGTCGCAGGGCCTGACGATCAAGCATCTGGAAGGCTATGCGGGCCACGCAGAATGGCGCGCGCCGGGCGTGGCCGAGGATGCTCCCATTGTTGGCGTTCTGGCGCACGTGGATGTGGTGCCGGCGGGCGACGGATGGCGTCACCCACCCTTCCTTGCGGAGATGGACAACGGCGTGATCTACGCGCGCGGAGCGGCCGACGACAAAGGCCCCGCGATGGCCGGTTTGTTCGGCGTCCTGGCGGCGCATGCGGTCGGCGCGCCGGCGACGCATCGGGTGCGCGTCATTTTAGGCGCGGACGAAGAAAGCGGCTTTGGCTGCGTCAAGTATTACTTCGAGCATGAAGAGATGCCCGCGACGGGCTTCACGCCCGACGCCGCGTTCCCCATTGTTTACGCCGAAAAGGGCATCGCCAATTTCATTGTCAGCAAGGAACTTTCGCGCCCGTCGTCCGGTTTGATTCTGGAGAGCCTGAGCGGCGGCATGCGCTCGAATATGGTTCCGGATTCGGCGGAGGCCGTGGTGACAGGCTCCCAGACGGATCTGGCGAATGCCGCCTCGACGCTTCTGCCGCTGTCTGATGTGAACGCCGATCATCAAGGCGACCGTCTCATCATCAAGGCGGTCGGGATTTCAGCCCATGGAAGCACCCCGGAAGAGGGCCGCAACGCCGTCGCCGTGCTTGCAAAGGCGCTGCTGACGATTGATGGGTGGAACGCTTCCGTTCGCGAGGCCGTAGAGACAGTAGAACGGTGGGGCGCCGACACCACCGGTGGAACGCTGGGCGTAGCGGGGGCGGACGATGTCGCGGGACCACTGACATCCAACCTGGGCGTCGTGACCTTCCAGGACGGCAAGCTGACGCTGACATTCAACTTCCGCTATCCCGTGACCTGGGATCTGGACACCGTCAAGACGAAGATCGCGCCGACGCTCGCCGAAAGCGGCTTCGCGCTGGACGAAATCCACAACCAGGCGCCGATCTACATTCCGACGGACGACCCGCTGGTCGCCACGCTGATCGGTGTTTACCAGGCCGAAACGGGGGACATGAGTCCGCCGCTGACCATGGGGGGCGGCACCTACGCGCGCGCCATGAAAAAGGGCGTCGCGTTCGGCCCGGGTTTTCCGGGCTACGCCACCGGCATTCACCAGTCCGATGAGCGCTGGCCGGTCGAGCATCTGATCAACTCGGCCAAGATCTACGCCAAGGCGATCGTTCGTCTGGCGAACGGCCAGTAAAGAGACACAAGTAAGACCGCGCCACAGAGGCGCAAGGCGAAATTATGAGCACGAAGCCAACAGTTGTGGTCGCGATGAGCGGCGGAGTCGATTCCTCGGTCGCTGCGGGCCTGCTGCTGCGCCAGGGCTACAACGTCCTCGGCATCACGATGCAGATCTGGCAGGAAAGCACCACGCAGACCAAAGGCGCCGGCTGCTGCAGCCTGGGAGCGGTGGAGGACGCGCGCCGCGTCGCCGCCAAGCTCGGCATCCCGCACTATGTTCTGAATTTTAAAGAGTTCTTCGCCGAGAAGGTGATTAACAACTTCATCTCGGAGTACAAGAACGGGCGCACCCCCAATCCGTGCGTCAACTGTAACCGATATGTTAAGTTCGACGCACTGCTCTCCAAGGCGCAGGACCTGGGCGCGGAGTATCTGGCGACTGGACACTATGCCCGCGTCGAGTTCAACGAAGACCGCCGCCGCTGGACCCTGCGGCGTGCGCTGGACCACGACAAGGATCAGACCTACGCGCTTTACCACTTCACGCAGGCGGAGCTGGAGCACACGCTGATGCCGCTCGGCCTCGTGACGAACAAGGCGGAGACGCGCGCCATCGCTGAAGAACTGGGCCTGCTGGTCAGCAACAAGCCCGACTCTCAGGAGATCTGCTTCGTGCAGGGCGGCTCGTACACGGACTTCCTCGCCGACGCCGCGCCGGAAACGGTGCAGCCGGGCGATATCGTGGACACCACCGGCAAGCGGCGCGGATCGCACGACGGCATCGCCTTCTACACGATCGGCCAGCGCAAGCGCGTAAACGTCGGCTCCCCGATCCCGCTCTACGTGGTGGGCATTGACGCGCAAACCAACACCATTACGGTCGGCGGCAATGACGATCTTTTGGAAGACGGCCTGATCGCGGACGACATCAACTGGATCGGCCTCCCAGGTATCGACGGCCCTTTGCCCGTGATGGCGAAGATCCGATACAACATGGAAGCTGTCCCCGCCGTTGTTTCTCCTGGCGAGAATGGCTCGCTTGTTCTGAAGTTCGATCAAGCGCAGCGCGCGGTCACGCCGGGCCAGTCGCTCGTTATGTACGAGATGGACAGCGATTCGGTGATTGGCGGCGCCACGATCCAACGGACACTGAGGTGACCTATCCTCGGACTTCGGCCGACCATATGACCCATCCGGCGCTTCGCGCCACCCCTCCCTTGAAGCAGGGAAGAGTAGTTAGGAATGGATTTCGCAGGCGGCTTTCGTCTGACAAATCTCTTTCCAACCCTTCCCTGCTTCAAGGGAGGGGTCGGCCGAAGGCCGGGGGTGGGTCATCCCGGAGGGGTGGCGCGAAGCGCCGGGGTTAGGTCATATGGCGGCGCGACGATCCAGCGGACTTTGAAGTAACTTTATGGCAAACGAAGAACAAAACAGCGCGGGGATTATGATCCTCGCGGGAATTGGCGTCGGCGTTCTGACTGGCGTCGTGGTCGGACTGCTTCTGGGCCGGCGCAATGCGAAACGGACGAACGACGAGATCACGGAGACTGTCGACGAACTTCGCTCCAAGGCGCAGCACGTGCTTCAGGAACTGTCAGAGAGTGTGACCGGATTGGTGGAGAAAAGCCGCCAGATCCTTGAAGACGCGGATAGCAGCGCGGAGCAAAGCAGCTCAGCGGCCTAAAGAAATTATTATCAATAACAGCAGCATAACCCCATGCGGAGATCCGGTAAGACGACGGACAGGCAGGGACTAGAAGGAGCATTCCATTGAACTTGACGATTAATAGCCGAACTCCGAATGAAACCACCCGGATCCTTGAGATCGAGGGCGAGATCGATGTTTACACATCACCCCAGCTGAAGCAGGAGATCGTGAAGCTGGCCGAAGGCGGCGTCAAGCACCTGATTATTAACTTGTCGAAAGTCGAATACCTGGACAGCACCGGCCTTGGCGTGCTGATCGGCGGCCTGAAGCGGCTTCGTGAAGCCGAAGGCAACCTCGTCCTGGTGGGACCGGCGCTGCGCATCCTGCGCATCTTCGAGATCACCGGCCTGGACAAGATCTTCGATATCTACGCGACTGAAGAGGATGCGGCGGCCAAAGAAGGAGTAACTTTGTGACCCAAACTCTTTGCGACACCGTAGAACTCACCATCCCCTGCCGCCCGGAATATGTCGGTGTTGCGCGTCTTGCCGTGCTGGGAATCGCCAGCCGGATGCCGTTCTCCTATGATGAAGTGGAAGATGTCCGCCTCGCCGTCGGCGAGGCCTGCACCCACGCCGTCGAGCGCGCCGGCAGCACCGTCGCCCAGATCAAGATCGTCAGCACCATCGACTCCGTCGCTCTGGTGATTGAAGTCAGCGATGATGTTCCCGCCGACGCGGAGCCCGTCATTCCCGACGAGGACGCACAGGCCCTCGCGGCCGCCGGTGTGGACCAGCAGGGCCTTGGCGCGCTGCTGATGGAGATCCTCGTGGACGAGGTCAAAATCACGTCGACCGCCAGCGGCACCAGCGTCCGCCTGACGAAGTTCGCTCCCGAGTAATTCCGTATCGCCTTCGCCGCCGATAGATCTAACCACACTATGACACTCAAAAAGGCCAGCAGCGACTGGACCCAGGCCGACACCGACACGCTGTTCGCGCGTTATATCCGTACGCGCGATCCGGTTCTGCGCGATCGTCTCGTCGTCCTTCACCAGAATCTGGTGCGGTATCTCGCCAGTAAGTTCGTCAACCGCGGCGAGCCGCTCGAAGACCTCGTTCAGGTCGGCTCCATCGGGCTGATCAACGCCATCGACCGCTTCGACGCGGACCGGGGCACGAAGTTCTCGACCTACGCCACGCCCACGATCGTCGGAGAGATCCGGCGCTACTTCCGGGACAAGGCCTGGAGCCTCAAGGTTCCTCGCCGGCTTCAGGAGCTGAACCAGGCCGCGGCGAAGGCCCAGGAAGACCTGAGCAGCAAGCTTGGACGTCCGCCCACGATCCAGGAAGTGGCCGCACGGATCGGCGCCACCGAGGAAGAAACCCTCGAAGCGATCGAACTGGGGAACGCCTACGATACCGTCTCCCTCGACAGTAAGATGATGTCCGACTCGGACAGCGCGCCGCTGTCGCTGGCGGAGTTCGTGGGCGCCGAGGACGAATCGCTGCAAGCCCTGGAAGAGTATGGCGATCTGGACAAGGCGATTGAGTGCCTGGATCCGCGCGAACGAGCGATCATCGTGCACCGCTTCTTCAAGGACATGTCCCAGGCCGAAGTCGCCAAGCAATTGAACATCTCTCAAATGCATGTCTCTCGCCTGCAAAACCGCGCCCTCCAGCAATTGAAGCGCTTTATGAACGCGGCGGAGTCCAGCTGACACGTCCCACAAAGGATATCGACACACAATGCCCATGGAACCTTCGGTCCGTTTTTTCGCCGCATTGGAGCGGCGCGCCGCCCGGCTGCATAGCCGGCTCAGCGCGCCGCTTTTGTTTGAGGCGGCCCTCAGCCGCGGCGAAGCCCAGGTCACGGACAAGGGCGCGCTGCGCGCCGTGACCGGCAAGTACACCGGACGCTCGCCGCAAGACAAATTCATCGTGGACAACACCGCGACACACGATCTCGTGGATTGGGGCAAGGTCAATCAGGCCCTCGCGCCCGATGACTTCGAAAATCTCCGATCCCGAATGGAAGACTTCACGGAGGGCAAAGACCTCTTTGTCTTCGACGGCTTCGCGGGCGCATCGCCTGAGTATCGGCTGCCGATCCGCGTGGTGACCCAATACGCCTGGCACTCGCTCTTCGCACACCAGCTGTTCTTGCGCCCCACCCCAGCCGACTTAGAAAACTTCACGCCTGAGTTCTTACTGGTCGATCTCCCTGGCTTCCATGCCGATCCAGCCCGGGACCATACGCGTTCGGAAACGGTCATCACGCTCAACTTCGAGAGCCGCATCGGCCTAATTGCCGGCACGGAGTACGCAGGCGAGATCAAGAAGAGCATCTTCACCGTCCTGAACTTCTTACTGCCGCAGCAGGACGTCTTCCCGATGCACTGTTCGGCCAACACCGGACCAGACGGCGATGTTTCGCTGTTCTTCGGCCTTTCCGGGACCGGCAAGACCACTCTCTCCGCCGATCCCGACCGCAAGCTGATCGGCGATGACGAACATGGCTGGTCGGACAGCGGCGTCTTTAACTTCGAAGGCGGCTGCTACGCCAAGTGCATCCGGCTGAGCGCTGAAGGCGAGCCGCAGATTTGGGACGCGATCAAGTTCGGCTCCGTGCTGGAAAACGTCATCCTCGATCCCGAAACTCGCACGGCGGATTATGACGATGTCTCCCTCACCGAAAACACGCGCGTGGCCTATCCCGTCGAATTCATCCCCAGCGCCGTGATCCCCGGAGTCGGCGGCCACCCCGACACCATCTTCTTCCTCACCGCCGACGCCTTCGGGGTGCTGCCTCCGATCTCGCGTTTAACCCGCGATCAGGCGATGTACCACTTTATGAGCGGCTACACCAGCAAGCTCGCCGGGACCGAGCGCGGAGTCACCGAACCCGAGCCGAACTTCAGCTCCTGCTTCGGCGCCCCCTTCTGGCCGCTCCCACCCGCGCGCTACGCGCAGATGCTCGGTGAGCGCCTGGACGCGCACGACGCCGTCTGCTACCTCATCAACACCGGCTGGACCGGCGGCCCCTACGGCGTCGGCTCTCGCATGAAGCTCACCTACACCCGCGCCATGATCCACGCCGCCCTCTCTGGCGCCCTGCGCGACGCTCCAACGGTCACCGACCCCATCTTCGGCCTCGCCATCCCAACACACGTCGACGGCGTGCCCGATGAGATATTACAGCCGAGCCAGACGTGGAGCAGCGCCGCCGAGTACGACGCGGCGGCGCAAAAATTGGCAATGCGTTTCGTGGAGAATTTCAAGAAGTTTGGAGACGTGGCGGAGGAGATTGCGGGGGCGGGACCCCATCCCCATCCCGAGGAACAGATTTAGGATGGCCCCTCCGCCCCAATTCGTGTGGATGTTTG
>NZ_JBDSQY010000085.1:0-7245 GCF_039929585.1 Capsulimonas sp. | reverse complement strand
CACCCCATCCCGCGAGTGTCCAGCAGGCTGCTGGACGAATTCCCTGGTCTCACAATTGCTTATTACTGGACAAAAATCGCACCGGCCATAAATGACCGGCCTGAGAGGGAGCCCCCTGAACGGGGCTAAGAAAAAGCCAGCAATCTTTGGTCAGGGCGGTTTACCGTCCTTGCAGGCACAGGCCGGTCATTTATGGCCGGTGCGACGACGATCGTGATTACGACAAAATAGGCTCGGCGCCCATCGGCGTGTCGGCGTATCATCTCACCGAACGGCTGCCGGAGGCCATGCAGGGGAGTTTGCCGACGGCGAAGCAGTGGGAGGAGCGCTTTGCGCGTGGGGAAGAGGGATAAGGCGGTCGGGCCTCACTTTGTACTGAATGTCATGGCGTGGTAGGGCATGCTCTCGGTTCCGCCGGCGCGGTAGCTGCGCTGGTTGGGATCAAGGGGAGGCGGCAGCGGATATTCCTCAGGGGCGCTTGTGGCGCTCTGGGCGTTGGCGCCGCCGGAGATTTTGTCAGCCCCCAGAATATAGCCGTGACCGTCGCAGGCGACGAAGGCGGAGCCTCGTTCATGCCGTGTTTCTGTCTCCAGGCCGTTGTTGACGGGGCGGCCGTCGATATTGCCCGTGGCGTAATCGATGTGATTTCCCGGCGTCGATCCCGACGGGCAGCCGGTGGGAAATCGGTCAGAGGAGCCAAGGTCCAGGTTGCCGGTGGGACTGCACGCCGCCGTGCTTCGGTACGCCGCCGAACTGAGGGCGGGGTCGATCAGCGACGCGGCGTGTGAGACTTCGAAGAACATCACCGTCTGCACGGGCGCATCCAGTGAGGAGAGCGTGGCCGCAGGATGCAGACAAAAGGCGGGAACAGGATTTGCAGGATCTTTGAAGCGAGCGCCAAGGTTCGAATTAAAACCGTAAGAGACGGGGTAGAAGATGGGAGAACCTGCCGCGCTTGCCGTCTGTCGGGACGTGGAATCGCTCGGACATTGGAAGATCCGGCGGTCTTGGACGTAAGGATACACACCGCCGCACCAGCCGGCGCCAGGGATATTTCGGCTTCCTGCCGGAAACTTATCATTGTTGTCGTTCACGTACATCAGCATCCCAAAAGCGAGCTGATGCTCGTTGGACATACACGCATAAGACCGGCCTTTTTCGCGGTATCGAAAAAAGACCGGCAGGATGATCGCCGCCAGCGCCGCAATAATTGCGATCACGAGCAGCAATTCGATCAGCGTAAAGCCGGATTGGGAGGATGATTGGGTCAATGGGGCTTTGTGCATATGCTCGAAACGCAGCGCAGCACGGAAACGGTTCGCGGCATTTGAGACCGTACGAATCAGAACAGCCCGCGTCCAAGTATGGACGCGGGCTGCTGTTGATCGGGTCTTGAAACTAGGCCTCGACGGCCCGGCGCTTGCGCAGGACCAGGGAGGCGACGCCGAGGATGAAGAATCCGAGGACGGCGTATTGGGACGGCTCAGGCACGGCGGAGGGCGAGCCGCTCTGGTAGAGGGAGAGGGCTTCGCCGGAGGTCAGCGCGCCGTCGAAGACGCGAATGTAGTCCACGGACCCGGCGGACGCTTCGCCGCCGGTCACCGTGTCATCAATGAAGAACTGCGCGATGCTGGCGGGACTGCTGAAGACCCCCTGCAGCCCCGAGTCTGTAAAGCTGAACTGCTGGACGCCGTTGACGTAACCGACGAACAGGCCCGTGCCGCCGTCGCGCGTGATGATGACGTCGGTCGGCGTATTCGCGGCGATGGCGCCGCTCGGACCGAACGCGGAATTGTAAAAGTTGAGGTCCGTATTCAAGTTGTAAACGCCGTTGTCGGACGTCAGATTCTTGAAGTCGACGATCTTGCGGTAACCGGAGGTGGTCGCAAAGCTGAAGTTCAGCTCGATGGAGTAATCGTTCGCGGTCACGCCGTTGCTCAGGCTCAGGCCCTGGTTGGCGCCGAAGTTGTAATGGGTGGCCGTGAGCGTTCCGCCATTAGCGACCAGATTCGGTCCGCCGAGCGTGTCGGCGTACGTGCCGTCGAGATCGTATTCATGAGTGAGAGTCGCCGCATTGGCGGCGGAGCAAGCAAGGCCGGCGATCGCCGCGAAGGCGAACGCGTTACGCATCAGAGGTTTGAATGGCATCGGTGCATCTCCTGATATTGCAGATTTTTTAAAGAACGGTAAGAATACTGCTGAACAACCGTGCATCCTGCTAATTATACAAGCAATAACGGCAAAAGGAAAGTATTTTTTTCAATCGGGCGACGGCTTCATTCAAACACTATTCTTGACAGGTTTCGCCAAAGTGTGTTAAAGTAGCAAAGTATTGTCCGCAAGGACGGATTCGCCCCAGCAGCCACGCTTTTTCCCAGGTGACAGCGTCGCGCGGGGTCTTTTTTTTGACGTTCGCGCGAAGCTGCGCCTAACTTACCATCATGCCTGAAACCATCTTACTGAACCTGGCCACCGCCGACGATTTCGCTCCCCTCACCGATACAATCTTTACGATCCTCCTGGAGGATGGACAATCGTTTGAGGTCACGCTCACAAACGTCCGTGTTCTGGGCGGCGGCCTGGCGGGCAAGCGCGAGCCGTTCAAGCTGACCTTCTCCGGAACTCCCGGGTTTGTGCTGCCCCAGCGGATCTACCATCTCACACACACGAACATCGAAGACCTCGAGATTTTCATCGTCCCGATCGCCGCGACGGCGCAGGCGACGACTTATGAAGCGATCTTCGCTTAGCTTAACAGATCTTTAGCCGCATATTTGGAGGCCCCATGGCTGAACCCTTCCTGTCGGAAATCCGTATCGTCAGTTTCAATTATTCGCCACAAGGCTGGGCGTTCTGTAACGGGCAGACCCTTCCGATCAACCAGAATCAGGCGCTCTTCTCGCTGTTGGGAACAACCTACGGCGGCAATGGGGTCCAAACATTCGCGCTGCCGAACCTGCAGGGCCGCACGCCGCTCCATTTTGGCCCGAATAATCCACTGGGAACGGCCGCTGGTGAAGTCACACATACGCTGGCGCTCGTTGAAACGCCACTGCACAGCCATACGCTTCCCGTCTCCACCGCGCTCGCGACCACGAGCCTTCCCAGCGGAGCGGTGCTGTCGCATCCGGCCCCGACCGTCGGCGCCGCTTACAGCTCCGGCCAGATCGGCGTCCAGATGTCGCCGCAGATGCTCAGCGCCGTAGGCAGCGGGCAGCCGCACAACAATATGCAGCCCTATCTGGTCCTGAACTTCATTATTGCCCTGGTGGGTATTTTCCCAAGCAGAAACTAACGTCTCATCGATTTTCACTCAGGAATCATTTGCTATGTCACAACCATTTGTCGGGGAAATTCGCCTGGCCGCCTTCCAATTCGCTCCGAGCGGATGGGCGTTCTGCTCCGGTCAACTTATTCCCATTGCCGAGAACGATACACTTTTCAACCTGATTGGAACGACCTACGGTGGCGATGGGGTCAGCACGTTCGCGCTCCCGAATATGCTGGGACGGGTTCCCGTGCACGCCGCCCCTCAATACATACTCGGCCAAATCGGGGGAACGGAAACCGGCGCCCTGTCACTGGCGCAGATCCCGTCTCATTCGCACGTCGTCAACGCCTCCGCCGCCGCCGCGAACAGCAGCATCCCTACCGGCGATGTTCCCGCAGCCGCTGCGGTGAATGTCTACGCTCCGGCAGCTAATCTTGTCAGCTTAGGGACATCTACCGGTTCGGACGGCCAGGGGCAGCCGCATAACAACATGATGCCTTTCCAGTGCATCAACTACATCATTTCACTCTTCGGCATTTTCCCGTCGCAGAATTGACGGCGCGTTTCTCATGAGGAGCATCGGTTATGGCAGATCAATTTGTCGGCGAAATCCGGATCGTTCCATTCAATTTCGCCCCCACCGGCTGGGCGATGTGCAACGGCCAAATTCTGCCCATCAGTCAGAATACGGCTCTCTTTTCCCTGCTGGGCACGAACTTCGGCGGCAATGGACAGACAAACTTCGCACTGCCCAACCTGCAAGACTCGGTCGCGGTGGATTTCGGCGCCGGCGCGGGATTGACCGAACGCTCCATGGGCGAGACGGGCGGCGCGGCGTCCGTGACCATCAGCGAATCGCAGCTTCCTCAGCACAAGCACGTGATCAACGCGAGCAGCTCCGCCGCGACGAAATTTACGCCGGGCGGCAATCTATTCGCGGTTCCTAACGCGGGACCGCGCCGGGCGAATCAGCTTTACACGACGGCGGCGCCCAACGCCACGATGGCGCTCAGCGCAATCGTCCCCACGGGAGGCGGCTTGGCGCACAACAATACGCAGCCCTATCTCGCGCTGAATTTCATTATTGCGCTGCAAGGCATCTTCCCGCCGCGCTCGTAACTTCGCCGGCGCATCGCGTTCTCATTTAAGGAAAAATCATGAAGGCAATGGATACGGCCATGAACACAACGCAGACGGCGGATACGGCCGCGACGAAATCGCCCGACATCTCCATGACGAAGTCGCCGGACATCTCCGCGATCAAACCGGCGATCGACCGGCGCGATTTCCTGCTCGGCGCCGCCGCCCTCGCCGTCACGGCGTCGCTCGGCAGCCAGTCATCCGCCCACGCAGACGCGCCCGTCAGCGCCGCCTACGCCGCCGCGCCCGTCCTGCACACCACTCTGGCCCTGGCGACCATGAGCGGCATGATCAACCCCACTGCGCTTAACTCCGGCGCGCTCGCCTCAGCGGTGGCGACCGTCAAGATGTTCGGTCACTTCATCCCCGCCGGCGCGGCCGCCGCGCTGCGTGTTGTGAAGGCCCACTACGCCGTGCCCGTCAATGGCCGGATTGCCGATGTCCCCATGTATGCCTGGACGACCTCCGTTGGCAAAGGCAAGGATACGCTCGTCAAAGTCCCCATCGCACCCGGCGGCGGCCTGCTGCTCTCCGTGGAGATCGTCGGAACCACCCGAACCGAAGATTCATACTTCCTGATCCCGGGAACCACGACTGGCAAACCCAAACTCATCGCGGGCACATACGTCATTATTGCCGGCTCCCCGGATCTCACCGGCTGCCGCCTGACCTTGACCAGCGGCAAACCCACCCTCACCCGCGTCACGGCCTCAGGCCCCGCCCCGGTCGGCTTCGAGTACTTACTGGTCACAATATCGTAGGATACGGTCCGAGGTTCTTATCCCATGACCACACTGCCACTGATCGAGCTGCGTCCGGAAAGCGCCGACGATGCGGAGTTTCTGTATGACGTCTACGCCAGCACGCGCCAGCAGGAGCTGATGGCGACGGGCTGGGACGCCGAGCAAAAGGCGCAATTCCTGCGCATGCAGTTCCAAGCGCAGCACAGCTTCTACCACGCCCAGTTTCCCAACGCTCAGTACAACGTCTTGCTTCAGGGCGGCGAGCCCATCGGCCGTCTGTATGTCGACCGCCGCGAAACGGAACTGCGCATCCTGGACATCGCCCTGCTCCCCCCATTCTGCAATCAAGGCCTCGGAACCCAGCTGATACAACAACTGATGCTGGAAGCCGCCGGCCAAGGCGTCCCCCTCAGCCTTCATGTCGAAACCTTCAACCGCGCGCGCACGCTTTACGGCCGTTTGGGATTTACAGAAGTGCAGAACGACGGTCTGTATATATTGATGGAATGGAAACCCGTTAAGCGACATAGATCTTGACCTGGGCTGCCTAACCCCCCGCCGAAGTAAACTTCGACTTCCCCCTTCCCTGCAAGCTGCTTCGCAGTGGGAAGTGGGTGCTGATAACTCAAAGCGACATGGCTCTTGACGTGAGGTTTCGGCCCCCGTCCCCATCCTGGGGAGCAGAGTGTTATCGCAGACATTTCTTGTCCCCCAGGATGGGGCGGAGGGGCCGATACCCAGTGTCAAGATCTATGTCGGCTTAAGTTATCAGCACCCACTTCCCACCGCGAAGCGGCTTGCAGGGAAGGGGGAAATCGAGCCTTAGCTCGATGGGGGATTAGGCACCCCCTGGATTAACCCTACCGGCGTCCACGCGTCAGTCCCACCAGTTCAAAAATCTCCGATTCCGTCAGCACGGACGGCAGATCCATTCCCGCGTCGTCCACGACTTCCTGGAAGATCTTGCGCTTGGCGCGCAGCTTGGCGTCGATGCGCTCTTCGATGGTTCGTGCACAGATATAACGATAGATGGTGACGGGATAGGTCTGTCCCATGCGGTGCGCGCGGCTGTCGGCCTGCTCTTCGATCGCGGGGTTCCACCAGCGGTCGAGATGAAACACATAGGACGCCATTTGCAGGTTGAGCCCCTGCCTGCCGGCGCGCAGGGAGAGCAGCAGCGCCGTATGCTCCGGGTGCGTTTGGAAGCGTTCAACGGCGGCGGCGCGTTCGCGTAGTGACAGCGAGCCGGTGTAGGTCAGCGGGTTGAACTCTTGCAGGTACTGGGCGGCGCGGCCGATGCCGAACATGTCATCGGTGAATTGGGAGAAGACAAGGGCGCGCTGGCCCTCTTCGGAGAGTGCGCGCATACGTTCGGCGATGTCCGCCAGCTTGCCGGAGACGCCGCTGGCGGGGTCGTAGTTGCAAAGCTGCTTCAGGCGCGAGATCAGCTCCAGGACGTGAACGACAGTGACCGAGCCTTCGGATTCGGTCAGGCGGACGACGCCTTCTTGTTCCGCCTGGTCGTACGCCTCGCGCTGGGCGGGCGGCAATTCCAAAATGACTTCGTGGATCTGTTTTGGCGGAAGCTGTGGCAGGACATCTTCGCGGCGGCGGCGCAATTGGTAGGAATGCAGCTGTGTCTTGAGGTCGCGGCTATCATCTGCGGGAGGGGGCTGATCGGGAGAATGCGTCAGAAACTCCAGGAGCGATTCCACATCGTCCACGCTATTTTCCAGCGGCGTGCCGGTGAGCGCCCAGCGGCGCTTGCGCGGGAGACGCTTGCAGGCGATGGAGATGGTCGAGCGCCGGTTCTTGATACGCGACGCTTCGTCCAGAATGACCACGTCCCACGTTTCTCGCAGCGCCGGACTGTGCTGGGGCTCCAGGACATCGGTGCGCAGTGTCTCATATCCGATCAGCTTGATGTGCGCCTGCATTCGCCAAAGGCGGGCGCGTTCGGACGGCGGACCGCTGACGGTCAAGGCGGAAAGCTCGGGCGCCCAGCGCGCCAGCTCCCAGCGCCATTGGGTGAGCAGGCCCGCCGGACAGACGATTAGAGCACTTTGGACTTCGGCGCGATGAATGAGAATG
>NZ_JBDSQY010000084.1:0-2363 GCF_039929585.1 Capsulimonas sp. | reverse complement strand
GGAGGGTGGCGCGAAGCGACGGGGTGGGTCTGCGGGTGGCCGAAGGCCGGGGGCTGCTAGCCTTTCTCAAACAGCGCGATTACCTCTTGCAGCTCTGCCTCCGTGTCCACGCCCACCGTCTCAAACGGTGTCTCGGAGACATAGATCGGCGCACCGTTCTCCAGGTATCGCAGCTGTTCCAATTGTTCACTGAGCTCTAAACCTCCCTGCGGCCAGCCGTGGAAGGCGGTCAGCGCATTGCGGGTATAGGCATAGAGGCCGATGTGCTTGAAGTACTCGACTTCGGGATAGTTGTCCCGGTTGTAAGGAATGGGTGAGCGGGAGAAGTAGAGTGCGCGACCGTCGATCGCGGTCACGACTTTGACGTTGTTTGGGTTCTGCGCGTCGTCCACGCCGATCTTCACTTTGAGGGTGGCGATTTCCGCTTCGCGCTCGTCGAGAATCGGAGCAAGGAGCTTTTCGATATGCTCGGGTTTTAGGGTTGGCTCGTCGCCCTGGATGTTGACGTACACGTCGGCGTCCGTGCGGGTGAGGACTTCGTAGAGACGATCGCTGCCGGACGGGTGCTCGGCGGTCATCATCACCGGGATTTCGGCGTGGGCGCACGAGTCATAGACTTCTTTGCTGTCCGTCGCCACGATGACTTCCGTCAGCAGCGGCGAGCGGCGGGCGTTCTCGTAGACCCAGTGCACCATCGGTTTGCCGGCGATAAGCCGCAGGACCTTGCCGGGAAGGCGCGTGCTGTGGAGGCGGGCGGGGATAACGCCTAAGATCTTCATGGGCATGTGCGGCCTTTACAAATTGGAAACTGAACTTTGAGTATAACCCAGCGCTGAGAGTGGTGTCAACAACGGCGGGCCGATGGGAGGACGTTTTCGGGTACAATAAAGGCAAATCGAACGGATATGCGCATTTTTGAGCGCCGCCCCCAAAGTCATGCCCACCCATTCCCCCATACGTCTGATGCACTTCGCCGATGTCCACTTCGGCGTGGAGAACTATGGTCGCTTCGATCCGGCGACGGGCCTCAATTCGCGTCTTGTGGATTTTAGGGACGCACTGAACGCCGCGATCGATGTCGCGCTGGCCGCAGGGGTGGAAGTCGCGCTGTTCGCTGGCGACGCTTACAAGACGCGCGATCCTAACCAGACCCAGCAGCGCGAGTTCGCCGCCTGTATCGGCCGGCTGACGCAGGCGGGCGTGCCTGTGGTGATGCTGGCGGGAAATCACGATATCCCGAACACCAAGGGACGCGCGAACTCGATTGAGATCTTTGGCGCGCTCGCGGCGGACCGGATGTTTGTGCTGGATACCCCAAGGGTGATCCAGGTGACGACGAGCAAGGGCAATATCCTGCAAGTCGCGTCGATGCCGTATTTGATCAAGAGTTTAGTTCTCTCTCGCGAAGAATCCAAGGACAAGGGCGTGCAGGAGACGACGGAGATGATCGTGGCGCGCTATGAGTCCGGGATCAATCAACTGGCGCAGAAGTGCGACCCCGATCTTCCGACAGTTTTGATGGGCCACTTCAGCGTTTCCAACGCGAAGCTCAGCGCCAATCAAATCGGCTATTTGACCAACGAACCCGAAGTTTCGATGTCGACACTGACCCAGGCGCCGTTCGACTATGTGGCGTTGGGTCACATCCATCGCTTTCAAGACTTGAACCGTGGTCAGCAGCCGCCGGTCGTTTATTCGGGAAGTGTTGAGCGGATCGACTTCGGCGAGCGAAATGAAGAAAAAGGCTTCGCGCTTGTCGACCTCGTCAAGGGCTTCACCGAAGTCAAGCACGTTCAGGGCAAAACGCGTCCGTTTGTCGAGATCGAAGTCGATGCGACGGACGCCGGCGAGGAGCCGACGGAGAAGATCCTGCTGGCGATCGCCAAGCTCGACATCAAGGACGCCGTCGTGAAGGCGTCCTATCAGATCAAGTCCGAGCAATTGCCGCACCTGCGCGAGAACGACCTGCGCGCCGCGCTGCAAAGCGCATTCATGGTCGTCTCGCTGCACAAAGAGATCACACGCGACGGCGACGCCGTACGCAGCAAACTGATGACCGAGGCCCTCGACCCATTGCAGGCCCTCGCGACCTATTGCGACACCCGCGAGAGCCTGCGCGGCCGCAAGGACGAGATGCTGCTCCGCGCCGAACCGCTGCTGCGCGAGCTTGAGGCGGAAGAGACGGTTAAATAGGGGCGTTAAGTCCCATAGCGCCAGAATATTCGATTCCCGGTTATGAAACCCGGGTCTGGGAGCGAAGCGCTAACCGTCCGTGCCGGACGGAAGATATTTCTGATCGATTATCGGTATTTGCGTCCGGCACGGACGCTTAGCGGCTTCGCCGCTCCCAGGCCCGGGTTTCA
>NZ_JBDSQY010000083.1:0-2451 GCF_039929585.1 Capsulimonas sp. | reverse complement strand
CCAGAATTGGGAGAGGGGGCTGGGGGGTGAGGGCCTCTCACTCCACCCGCGTCGCCGCCGCAAACCGCCGCGTCTCGGCTTCCAGCTTGCCTTTTAATCCCGCGAACTCGTCCGCCAGCATCGCGCGGCGCGTCAGGTTCTCCGGCGATGGGTTCTGAATGATGCGCAGCAGCGCGGCCTTATACACCACCGCCATATGCGCCCGGTCCGGCAGCGGACACGCCGCGCTCATCGCCGCCCACCCTACCCCCGGAACTCCATAACCTTCGACGACCAGGCCGCCTGTCGCCGCATAACTCGGCGCTGGGTACAGCACGATCTGATTGAGACCCATGGGAACCCAAGTCGCAGGCGTACCCGCCGCCTCGTCACGCCAATGCGCCGACCATCCATCCATCGACGCAATCGTCGCGCTCCCGATCGTCCGGCGCGCCCCGCTCGCGTCATAGACGCTCACCGCCTTCACCTTCGTGATCTGCGGCGCGCAGTACTCCGCCTGCCCCGCGACAAGATCCGCCGTCGCCGTCGTGTAAAAGCAATCCGTCGCCCGCGCGATCTCGTCGGCCGCCGTGCTGACCAGGCGGCTCCACGCGAATGGGTCGGCGTCGCCGGCAGTGCCAAAGAACTCGCCCAGCAGATCGCGCCCCTGAATGATCATCTCCTGCCTGGTCATACGCACACGCTCCTTCGCCTCTCGGCCAGCACATCACCGCGCCCTACTCGATCGCATCCGTCTCCTGCGGCGCCACCGTCAGCCCCGGTGCTTCGCGCTCATGCTCCGGCTTCTGCGCCTCCACTTCGCCGGCCCGCACCAGAATGAGATACACCTCCTCGGGCACATCCACATACTCGCCGCGCTTGATAAAATAGAAGTGACCGTTGACGCCCACCGTCAGCGCCCCCTCCTTCTTCTGATCCTTCTTGCCCAGCTCATGCCGCAATCGGATCCGATACTTCGCCTGCGCATCCAACTGCTGCTTCACCGTCAGCACCGGCGCCTCATCCGCCGCCGACTCATCCGCAGTGATAATTTTAGTAGTCATGGATATCCTTTTTAAGTCCGATGAGACACCGGGCGAATGAATTCGCTTCTCAAAGTACAACCCTCCGTCTTTGCGGACTTCTGAACCCACGAAGGTGGGTGACCGTACTTATAGGCGCGAATTCATTCGCCAGCCTTCTTCATCTAATCAGCAGTCGTGATTGATCATCACGCAAACAATGCCGCACTACGGCGAAACCGCATGCTCCACACGAACCACAAAAAGCTGGTTCGCAATCGCGCCGCCAAAAGTCGCCTTCCACTCATCTGTTGCTTTAAGACCTAACTTCTCGTTAGGCGAGTAATAATTTCTTATTACTTCTCTGGTTTCATTGTGCTTGCTAGGCCGATTATCGCCAGAGGTCGGACTATCACATCACCGGAGCACGGTTACAATTTGCGCCGGCGCCCTCTCATTTAGTCTCTCACGGTGGCTCCTAGGAGCCTTCCGCCTTGTTGGGTGTCTCCACCTATTCAAGTCAATTAGAGTGGGTTTTACTCGGGCTGGAATTAGGCAGCCATCTTGTAATAGCTGGTACGAGTGTAACCCGAGGTTGCCCGCTGATTCAGCGGGTCGGCCGCGCCTGCGGACCCGAGCGGCTTGATGATATTCGAGAGGCTTTCGCCCCCGATTTCCGTCTTCACGAAGGCCATCGAGCCGAAGATCAGCGTTGCGTGGACATCGATCCCGCCCGCACCCGCGCCGGTGAAGAACTTCGCCAGCGGTGACTCCACGAACCGTACGCCGTACAGCGAGCCGAGCTCGCCCTCGTACAGGTCTTTCGGCGTTGAGTACTCCTTCACGGCCAGCCACTCGGGAATGCTCATGATGTCGTACTTGGCGTCGGGTGAAACAATCCCCACGTAGTCGCCGTTGATCGGCATCGTGAAGGATTTCTCCAGCGTGCGCACGGCCTTCTTGATCTCGGCCGACGTGAACTTATCCGTGCTCGTCACCAAATTACGGGCCGTCTTTCCCGTAGCGTAAATGACATTCGTTCCCGACGCCATAAAGTCGCGCGCCAGCTGATCGATCGTCTGTCCCGCCTGGAAGCCAAGAATGTCCGCCGCCTGCGTCAGGATCGGATCGATCGCCGACCACGTCAGCACGTCGGAGACCTGGATAAAGTCGCCGTACTGCGCGATGCCCACCGTCACCGGCGTCACCGTCAGGTTGTTGCCCGTCGGCGTCACGCCTTCCGAAAGCGGCGAAGTCGCCGGAGCCAGCAGCTCGAAACGCCGCATCTGCATGGTCGTGCCGGCGTTCTTATCGATCGGCCGGTCGTTCGCGAACTGCGCGTGGATGAGATTGGGCCGCGCCGCCTTCAGAAGCCGCCGATCATACGCGATCCGAACTTCCGCCGGCAGGCTGCCGCCCGCGCCTGGGGTCGTCCCCGGTCCAAATACAT